>NZ_JAVFVX010000140.1:0-16523 GCF_033441795.1 Streptomyces sp. ADMS
GTGCTCGCCACCCTGTCAAGGTGGAGGCCGCGGGTTCAAATCCCGTCAGGACCGCAGTGAAGAACGAGGCCCGCATCCGGGAACGGACGCGGGCCTTCGTCATGCCGCGGGCCCGGCCCCAAGAGAGGGGCCGCGCCCGCGCCAGAGCCGCAATCAGACACAGCAAATCCCGTCAGGACCGCGGCGAAGAACGAGATGGCCCGACTCTCACGACTCGGACCCTCTCGCGCTGCCGCCGTATTGACGACGCCGCCCTCCCCGGGTACCCAGAGAGCAGGGCCTTCGATGCCCTGTCCCCCTTCTGGAGGTGGCCATGGCTGCGTCCGCGAGACGGCATGAGACTCGTGCCCTGCTTCGGGCGCATCTGTCGGCCGCCAGCGGGTACCGGCATCTCACGCGGCACTGTCCGATCTGCCACCGGTTGGAGAGGCTCGCCATGGAGCGCTGCGCCGAGGCCGACGGAGACATCGAGGCGGACGAGACACCGGGTGCCAACAGCAGTTCCCCCTAACACTCATGGCACATCGTCAACAAGATGCGTGGCATGTGACGGGTGTCACTGCATGAGTTTTCAAAACGTGGGTTCTTACCGGTCTGCCACAACCGGTCAATTTAATATGTGCAATTGCACCAGCCCCATAGGGGCTCCCTCAGCTGATCCGACACCTCTCCCCAGACTCCAACAAGCCCGCTCACAGCACTCCGTGCCACCCCACGACCAGGCACAAAAAAGATCGCGCTGGACCCGGCGGAGTCCAGCGCGATCTCTACGACGCACCCTTGAAGCTGTGGAACCGATGGAACTGCTTTGGGCGTCAGGCCTGTTGGGGCAGACCCGCGTCGGTTGAAGCCGTTACTGGTGGAGCTGATGACTCTGGTGGAGCTGATGTTGCACGTCGGACGCCTCGGCCGATAGTTGGGGGACCTGCCGAATCGTCCGACTATTCAGTTGGTCAGGCCTCGCTGCGCTGCTGCGGAATGCCCGCAAGCAGGGCGCGGACCTCCGCCTCGCGGTACCGGCGGTGTCCGCCGAGCGTGCGGATGGATGTGAGCTTGCCGGCCTTCGCCCACCGCGTAACCGTCTTCGGGTCGACACGGAACATGGTGGCGACCTCAGCCGGGGTCAGCAGCGGCTCGGCATCAGGGGTGCGAGCGGTCATGAGCGGCCTCCTCGGGAGAACCGAACCTTCTCGGTTCATTCCTCTAAATTCTGCACCTTGACCCGCGTTGCCCGAAATGGCGGACGCGGGTCGAGTCGGTTATAGGACGAACGGCTTGTCCTCGGCACTACAACTACACCATCTGTCCAACCGCGTAGGCCAAACCGATGGAATTGCCCTCCCAGGTGCCCAACGGCGACGGAAGCCGATGGACCATGCCATAGCGGACAGTCACGCCACTGTGACGATCAGTCACAGTGGCGATCAGGAGTCACGAGACCCCCCCCATAGCGTGCAATGCCGAGATTCCACCCATAGCTGGGCAGATGGAGCCTCCCCCGGACTCCTTGTCCTATTTTGGCACGAGGAGGGGCAAGGGACGCAAGCCACCTGTACGTGCGGTCCGTCACGCTTGACACAAACGCCCGGATCGGGACCTACGTCCCACGGCAGCCCCAAGAGCGTCCCACAAAAATGGAACTCACGTTCCAGGGAGTCCTTTTTTGACGAACCGTCAGCCAAACCGCCAGTCCAACCGCCAGCCGAACCGTCAGTTCGCCGACCGCCGGTCCCGCACCGCCTGCCACCGCTCCACGAGCCGCCCGTACGCCTCTCCGGCCGCCTCGCCGTCCCCGTCGCGCAGCGCCTCGATGCCCACGGCCACGTCCGCCGCCGAGTGGTCGCCGGCCAGATCGCCGGCCGACAGCACATGCACCAGCCCGCCGTAGTCCAGCTCGACCAGTGAGCGCGGATGGAACTCCTCCAGCCAGCGCCCCACGTCCAGCAGCCCGTCGATCAGCGGCCCCTCGTCGAGGGTGTCCCGCAGGGTCCGCAGCCCGCGTGCCACGCGCCGCCGCGCCTGCACCATGGGCGTCCGGTAGCGCAGCACGGGCGGCGCACCCTCGTCGGCTCCCGGACCCCGCGACTCCCCCGAGCCCTTGTCGTACTCGCGCTCCTCGTCGGACACCAGCACGAACCAGTCCAGCGGCACCTGCCAGGTCGCCGTGCGGATCCAGGGACGGGCGTCCGGGTTGCGGGTCAGCCAGCGCTCGTAGTCCTGGGCGGCCTGGTGGCGCACGAGGGGCGGCAGGACGGCGTCCAGGACCGGCACGGGGAGTTCGTCCCCCAGCTCGCCCAGCGCCCGCCAGCCGCGCAGCCGGGTGCGCCAGGGGCAGACGCACAGCACGCCCTCGACCTCGGTGACGAAGGCGTCGGCGCTCTCGTGCACCGGTACCGCGACCGGCGGGACGGGCAGCAGGTCGGCCAGGGAGCGGCGCAGCTCGTCCTGGTACGAGGGCCGGTCGGGCCGTCGGGCGTAGCGCGCCCAGTGACTGCGCTCCGGCTCGGGGAAGGCCGCCAGGGGCTCGTAGACACGCAAGTAGGACGCGTACGGGACGATCACCGAGGACACCTTGGGCACGCCTGCTCCCTCCCCCCTGGACGACCAGGAAAACCCGCAGAACCAGCAGACAGCAGCACGGGAAAATTATGCAAACCGTCGTACGGTCCCACGTCACCGGCAGGTGATCCTTGGCACTGCGGGGACGCTTGGCATACGGAGGCCCGGGAGTGGCTTTACTCTCATGCCCACGGAGGCCCGCCACCCGTACGGGCTCCAGCCCCGACCGCCGCTACTTACCCTGGAGTCACCACAGTGACCGACGTAACCGGCGCGCCTGCTGATGTACTGCACACCCTGTTCCACTCGGAGCAGGGGGGTCATGAGCAAGTCGTGCTCTGCCAGGACCGGGCCACCGGCCTCAAGGCCGTCATCGCCATCCACTCCACCGCCCTGGGCCCCGCGCTCGGCGGTACGCGCTTCTACCCGTACGCGAACGAGGCGGAGGCCGTCACCGACGCGCTGAACCTCGCGCGCGGGATGTCGTACAAGAACGCCATGGCCGGTCTCGACCACGGCGGCGGCAAGGCCGTGATCATCGGCGACCCGGACATCGTCAAGAGCGAGGAACTCCTCCTCGCGTACGGCCGGTTCGTGGCCTCGCTCGGCGGGCGGTACGTCACCGCGTGCGACGTCGGTACCTACGTGGCCGACATGGACGTGGTCGCGCGCGAGTGCCGATGGACGACCGGACGGTCCCCGGAGAACGGTGGCGCCGGCGACTCGTCCGTACTGACCGCCTTCGGCGTCTACCAGGGCATGCGGGCGAGCGCCCAGCACCTCTGGGGCGACCCGTCGCTGCGCGGGCGCATGGTCGGCATCGCGGGCGTCGGCAAGGTCGGGCACCACCTGGTGCGCCATCTGCGCGAGGAAGGCGCCGAGGTGGTGATCACGGACGTACGGGAGGACGCCGTACGTCGGATTCTGGCCACCCACCCGGACGGCGGCGTCACGGCCGTCGCCGACACCGCCGCGCTGATCCGGACCGAAGGCCTGGACGTCTACGCGCCCTGCGCGCTGGGTGGGGCACTGAGTGACGAGACCGTGCCCGTGCTGACGGCGAAGGTGGTGTGCGGGGCGGCCAACAACCAGCTCTCGCACCCGGGCGTCGAGAAGGACCTCGCGGACCGCGGGATCCTCTACGCGCCCGACTACGTCGTGAACGCCGGTGGCGTGATCCAGGTGGCCGACGAACTGCACGGGTTCGACTTCGAGCGGTGCAAGGCGAAGGCTTCGAAGATCTACGACACCACGCTGGCAATATTCGCACGTGCGAAGACGGATGGTATTCCGCCGGCCGCCGCGGCCGACCGGATCGCCGAGCAGCGGATGGCGGAGGCCCGCCGGAGCCAGTAGGCGGACGGAGCGCGGAGGTACCTGTCGGCGGGGTGTTGGAGAGAACTCTCACTCCCGTCGGCGGGTCGCTCGCCAAGAAGTGGTTAAAATCGCGGTTGACCAGCGGGGACAGGGCACCTCGAGGGTTCTGGGCACCGCCACGTCCTGCGGGCGACGTACCGTATGGGCGTGGGCTCAGGTACCGTGGAAGCCCTACGGACCGGTCTCTCCAAGGAGAGCCCGTTCCATACCATGAACGCGTGTCAAGACTCTGGGGCCATCGAGCCCCGTATCCGAGGGGGTCGAGCCATGGGGCGCGGCCGGGCAAAGGCCAAGCAGACGAAGGTCGCCCGCCAGCTGAAGTACAGCAGCGGCGGGACTGACCTCTCGCGTCTGGCCAATGAGCTGGGCGCTTCGACTTCGAGTCAGCCGCCGAACGGCGAGCCTTTCGAAGACGACGAGGAAGAAGACGACCCGTACGCCCAGTACGCGGATCTGTACAACGACGACGATGAGGACGAGGACGAGCAATCCTCCAGTCCCTCGTCCCAACATCGCCGTGGGGCTTGACGTCTTACGTCTGCTTGCGGCGCGCTGAACAGGTTGCACAGTTTCCTGTAGGGCATCAGCTGCACTTCACCCGGTCCGGGCCAGCCAAGCACCGGACCGGGTTTTGTGCGTTGCCGCTCAGCTGGGTCGGGTGGGGGCGCCTACCAGCTCGGGGGCTGCTGTTGACTGGCGACTACGGGTGCGTTGTGGTTGCTCGCGCCCGTTCCCCGCGCCCCTTCGGCTCGGCGGCTGCGCCGCCTGGCCGTCTAGTTCCGGGCGTAGTCGCCGACCAGCTCCGCGCCCGTCGCGTGGTCGCCACGGTCGGTGATCTCGCCGGCGACCCATGCCTCGACGCCCCGGTCCGCCAGGGTGGCCAGGGCCACGTCCGCCGAGTCCTCCGGGACGATCGCGATCATGCCGACGCCCATGTTCAGGGTCTTCTCCAGCTCCAGGCGCTCGACGGCGCCCGTCTTCCCGACGAGGTCGAAGACCGGTGCCGGGGTCCACGTGGAGCGGTCGACGATCGCGTGGAGGGTGTCCGGGATCACCCGGGCCAGGTTGGCGGCCAGACCGCCACCGGTGACGTGCGAGTAGGCGTGCACGTCGGTGGTGCGGGTGAGGGCCAGGCAGTCCAGCGAGTAGATCCTGGTGGGTACGAGGAGTTCCTCGCCGAGGGTCCGCCCGAACTCCTCGATGTGCGCGTCCAGGGCCAGCCCGCCCTGCTTCAGCAGCACATGCCGGACGAGCGAGTACCCGTTCGAGTGAAGCCCGGACGCGGCCATGGCGATCACCGCGTCACCCGTACGGATACGATCCGCGCCGAGCAGCCGGTCGGCCTCCACGACACCCGTACCGGCGCCGGCGACGTCGAAGTCGTCCGGGCCGAGCAGACCCGGGTGTTCGGCGGTCTCGCCGCCGACCAGAGCGCATCCGGCCAGTACGCAGCCCTCGGCGATGCCCTTGACGATCGCGGCGACGCGCTCGGGGTGGACCTTGCCGACACAGATGTAGTCGGTCATGAACAGCGGTTCGGCGCCGCACACCACGATGTCGTCCATGACCATGGCGACCAGGTCGTGCCCGATGGTGTCGTACACGCCCAGCTGGCGGGCGATGTCGACCTTCGTGCCGACGCCGTCGGTCGCGGAGGCGAGCAGCGGGCGCTCGAAGCGCTTGAGGGCGGAGGCGTCGAAGAGGCCGGCGAAGCCGCCGAGGCCGCCGAGGACCTCGGGGCGCTGCGTCTTCTTCACCCACTCCTTCATCAGCTCGACGGCGCGGTCGCCCGCTTCGATGTCGACGCCGGCGGCTGCGTAGCTGGCACCAGCGCCCGCGTGCGGAGCACGCCCAGAAGACTCAGCAGTCATGAGGGGGAGAGCTTTCGTGTCGTTTCCAGTGAGGCTCACGGGCGACGGATCGCGTCGGCCGCGGCCGTGGCGGCGGGCCCTGCGGCCAGCTCGGTCTCCAGGAGCTGCTTGCCGAGCAGTTCGGGGTCGGGAAGGTCCATCGGGTACTCGCCGTCGAAGCAGGCGCGGCACAGGTTCGGCTTGGCGATGGTGGTCGCCTCGATCATGCCGTCGAGGGAGATGTACGAGAGGGAGTCGGCGCCGAGCGAGGTGCCGATCTCGTCGATGGTCATGCCGTTGGCGATGAGCTCGGCGCGGGTGGCGAAATCTATGCCGAAGAAGCAGGGCCACTTGACGGGGGGCGAGGAGATCCGGATGTGGACCTCCGCCGCGCCGGCCTCCCGCAGCATGCGCACGAGCGCCCGCTGGGTGTTGCCGCGCACGATCGAGTCGTCGACGACGACCAGACGCTTGCCCTTGATGACTTCCTTCAGCGGGTTCAGCTTCAGCCGGATACCGAGCTGCCGGATCGTCTGGGAGGGCTGGATGAACGTACGTCCGACATAGGCGTTCTTGACGAGTCCGGCCCCGAAGGGGATTCCGGAGGCCTCGGCGTAGCCGATGGCGGCCGGGGTGCCGGACTCCGGGGTCGCTATCACCAGGTCGGCCTCGACAGGGGCCTCCTTGGCGAGTTTCCGCCCCATCTCGACCCGGGAGAGGTACACGTTCCGGCCGGCGATGTCGGTGTCCGGGCGGGCCAGGTACACGTACTCGAAGACACAGCCCTTGGGCTTCGCTTCCGCGAATCGCGATGTACGCAGACCGTTCTCGTCGATGGCGACGAACTCGCCCGGCTCGATCTCGCGCACATAGGCGGCGCCGCAGATGTCGAGGGCGGCGGACTCGGAGGCGACGACCCAGCCGCGCTCCAGCCGGCCCAGGACCAGGGGGCGGATGCCCTGCGGGTCGCGGGCGGCGTACAGCGTGTGCTCGTCCATGTAGACGAGGGAGAAGGCGCCCTGGACCTGCGGAAGAATCCGCGCCGAGGCTTCTTCGATGGTCAGCGGGTTGCCCTCGTCGTCGGTCTGGGCGGCCAGGAGGGCCGTGAGCAGATCGGTGTCGTTGGTCGCCGCGACGCGCGGAGTGCGGCCGTCGTGCTGCTTGGGCAGGTCGGCGACCATCTCGGCGAGCTGCGCCGTGTTGACGAGGTTGCCGTTGTGGCCGAGGGCGATGGAGCCGTGGCCGGTCGCGCGGAAGGTGGGCTGGGCGTTCTCCCAGGTGGAGGCGCCAGTGGTCGAGTAGCGGGCGTGACCGACCGCGATATGACCCTTGAGGGCGCCGAGCGAGGTCTCGTCGAAGACCTGGGAGACAAGGCCCATGTCCTTGAAGACGAGGATCTTCGAGCCGTTACTGACCGCGATACCCGCGGATTCCTGGCCTCGATGCTGTAGGGCGTAGAGCCCGAAGTAAGTGAGCTTGGCGACCTCTTCACCGGGGGCCCAGACCCCGAAGACGCCGCAAGCGTCCTGGGGGCCCTTCTCACCGGGGAGCAGATCATGACTGAGTCGACCGTCACCACGTGGCACGCCACCGAGTGTAGGCGAGATCGACCACTGGTCCGAATTAGGGAATGCGACTGTGATGTGCGGGCACCGAGGGGCCGCGGACTGCGGTAGGGGCTCAGCCGGCGGCGGTCGCGCTGACGGTGGCTCCGTTTGCGCTGGTCAGAGACAGGGCGCGGTGATCGATCTTGTAGGCGGTCCTGCCGTCGAAGACACTGAGCAGAGTCTTCTCCGCCTCCATGAGTGAGCCGTCGCACATCCTTCGGGTGGTCGCCGGGCTGCCGAAAGTGATAGAGCCGTCGCTTACCGTCGCCTCAGCAGAAACGTTGTTGCAACCAGCCTTGCCGCTGACCGTCCCCTTCTTCTGGTCGAAGACGAGGTAGGCCTCGGCACCGGAGGGAAGCGGGGAGACGCCGCCGGCGTCGGTCTCACCGACCGTCGTGATCGTCCACTTGGTGCCGTAGAGGGCGGCGGCCTTCTCTTCGGTGAGGTGGATGGTGGCCCCCGATGCGGTGGTGAGGGTCAGCTGCTGGACCTTGTCGTCCTTGGCGTCGGCGTCGGCCTTTGCGGTGAGGGTGCCGCCGGTGAGTGCCTCGGAGAGGCTGTTCTCGAAGGTCATCCGGTCATTTCCGCAGGCCATGTCGGTCGAGCGGGCCCGTCCGAAGTCGATGGCGTCACCGTCGATGGTGGCGCTGGCTCCGAAGCCGTTGCAGCCGTAGTTGCCGCTGACCTCGCCGCTCTCGTCGATCTTCAGGAAGGCGCCGGCCGGTGCCTCGCTCTTCTTCCCGTCGACGGTGAGGTCGTCGACGGTCCAGTGGACGCCGGTGACCGCAGCGGTTCCCGATCCCGTTCCGACGGTCTGGCTGCCGCTGTCCTTCTCGCTGCCGCAGGCCGCGGCGAGGGGGAGCACGGTCAGGGTCAGGATGCTGAGGCTCACGCTCGTCAGTCGCTGCTTTTTCATGCCGATGGGACGGAAGGGGCGGGTGGGCGGTTCCCGTCCGGCCATCACTTGTGCTTTTGCCGCGCTGTCTTCGTACGGGACTGCCGTCACGCCATGAGAGGCAGCAGCCCTGAGAGGTCGGCGCGTTCTCCGCTCGCGGTGACCTGGGCGTTGTCGAGGGCGTCGGCCCACTGGATCCGGCCGGTGGCCAGGCGGATCCAGGTCAGCGGGTCGGTCTCGACGACGTTGGGCGGGGTGCCACGGGTGTGCCTCGGCCCCTCGACGCACTGCACCACGGCGTACGGCGGGATGCGGACCTCCGTCGAGCCGCCGGGGGCCTTGGCGGCGAGGGTGTCGGCGAGGAGGCGGGTGCAGGTGGCGAGGGCCTGACGGTCGTACGGGATGTCGAGGCCCGGGACGGCGGCGTTCAGGTCGTCGGTGTGGACGACCAGTTCGACGGTGCGGGTCACCAGGTGGTCGGCGAGGGTCATGGTGCCGGTGCGGGTGGCGAGCCGGCGAGTGCCGGGGGCGGTGGCCAGGCGTTGGGTGAGGCGCTGTTCGGTGAGGGCGTAGAGGGCGTTGAGGGAATCGAGGTCGGGGTGGGCGGCGGCCAGCTCACGGGTGCTCCCGGCGATGTCGGCGGCGCGGGCAGCGGTAGCGAACGGCCAGTCGAGAAGGGCGAGTTCGGCTTTCTCTGGCTCGTCCCGGTCAAGGTTGCGGCTGACGGTCTCCACGGCCATGGTGACGTGCGCGACCAGGTCCCCGACCGTCCAGTCCCCGAGGCGGGTGGGGAGGGCGAGTTGGTCGGGGGTGAGGGTGCGGACGGCGGTGCGGATGTGGGCGTACTGGGTGAGGACTGCGGTGCGGGTCCTGGCGGGGTCGTAGGTGCGGGTGCGGGTGCGGGGGCGGGGGTTCGGCTTTTTGGCTGGGGGCATGGGGGTCAGCTCCGGACGTGGTCCAGCAACGCCGCGACGGCTTCTGGGGGGAGGAGGAGGGCGGGGCCCTGGGGGTGCTTGGAGTCGCGGACGGCTATGCGGGCGGGGGGGTGAGGTGGGCGACTTCTACGCAGGTGCCGCCCTGGTCGTCGCTGTACGACGACTTGAACCAGGCGGGTTCGTGGATACTCACGGCCGCTCCGACTTCACATGCTCGATGAACACCGCGAACGATGTCGACGGCATCAGGAGGGTGGGGCCCCGCTGCTGCTTGGAATCACGTACAGCCATGCGCGCGTGAGTCCGCACGAGGTTCGCCACCTCAACGCAGTTGCCGCCCGCGTCGCTGCTGTACGAGGACTTGAACCAGGCTTCATCTGGGGCAAGTTCATGGGGGTCTCGACGGGTGCTCATCTCTGTTCCATCTCTCGTGCTAGTCGTTCCAGAAACTGGGGAGTTTCCCTTGGCGCGGGCGCCCCGGCTCGCATGGCGTCAAACCGGCGGGCGTACCGCCAAAGATCGGTGTCCTTGTCCGTCAGGCTCACCGTGTCCAGGGTGTCGATGCTGACCACTCGCGGCAGAGGCGGCTCGAACTCCATGAGCACGAAGTTGTCGAGGGCTCGGTAGACCGGCTGAGACATCGGCAGGATCTGCACCGTCACGTGATCCAGCGCCACAAGTTCCGCAAGGTGCTCGTACTGCTCTCGCATCACCTCCGGGCCGCCGAAGACGTGCCTCACCGCAGCCTCTTCGAGGATCGCGTGGATCTCGACCGGCCGATCGGTGCGCGTAATGGCTTCCTTGCGCCGCATGCGAATCTCAACGCTGCGCTCTACGAACTCGGTTGTCCGCTCGTCGATCGGCTTGGCAATCTCGAACTGCGCTCGCGCGTACGCCTCAGTCTGGAAGAGCCCGAACATCCTGTTCGGCTCGTAGACGCGCAGGATCTTGGCGTCGCCCTCCAGACCCACGCTCATACCGAACCCCGAAGGCATGAGGCTCCGGTACGGGGACCACCAGCCCCGGTGCAGCGAGTTCTTGTGGATCTCCAACAGGAACTCCACGTCGTCCGGGTCCGTGACCCCGTACCGGTCGAGGAGTTCCTTGAGGTCCTGGACCTTGGGCAGGCCGGTCAGCCCGTTCTCTACGCGGTACAGCTTCGACTCCGTGAAGCCGAGTCCCTTCACCGCCTGCGCCAACGTCATGCCAGTGCCGTCACCGTCATCCCGAAGGGCGGTCTGACGCAGCCTCCGCAGCTCCTGACCGAGTTGCATCCGCCGGATCGTCGGCCCTGTCTTCGTTGCCACCGTGTCCGCTCCCTCTGCGGTCATGCCCGCCAACAGTATGTCCATGCCCGCCACTTGACGCCCCGTGTCCATCAAGTAACGGGCCGTGCACTGAGTGTGGCAGCCTCTGCTTACCTTGCGCAGTCACATGCCAGGTTTCCGGCATTTGCCAGTTCTCGTGGAATTTCTACGTTCAATTGCATCGCTGCTGGATCGGAGGAACCGTAATACCCATGACCACACCTCAACCCCACCCCCAGCGCCTCGCCCTCACCGACGGCCCCTTCCTCGTAGGTGACCGAGTCCGCGGCACCACCTACGTCCCGCCCGACTCCCGCAAGCGCGAAGCGCCCGAGCGCTTCGAGGGGCGTCGTCGTGCAGGTCGGGTCCGGTTACCCCGAGGTCGACGCCGAGGGTGACTTCCTCTGGGTGCGGCTTGCCGACTGCACCGAGCGTCAGTCACTCGTGGCCGACACGGAGCCGAGCCGGTGACCGGCATCGAGGTGGACCCCCGCTGCGACATCTGCAAGGTCGGCCGCGCCCCGTTCCCGCGCTACGGCACCCTCGAGAACACCGGCCGCATGTGCTCGGAGTGCCTGCACCGGACCCGCCTGTGCGCCATCTGCCAACAGCCCAGCAGCACACCGCTGGTGGCGCTGCCCACGGTCGACCAGGGCACGGGGCCGGGTCGGACTGCGTATGCATGCTTGGAATGCACGGACCGGGAGCCCGTGGGATCAGAAGGCGGTCACCCGTGAGTGTGATCGACTACGGGATCCAACCCGCACCGCCGGACCTGGGGCAACACTGGCCTTCGCCTGGAAGGGGGTGCAACATGACGGTTATGGCCGAGCGCACGTCTCAGATGTCGGTGGAGGAGTTCGAAACAATCGCCTCCGCCGCTCCCGAGACCGTCACGTTGGAGTTCATCAACGGACGGATCGGGGTCAAGAAGGTGACGGACGGAGATCACAGCACCATCGTGTCGTGGCTGACCCGACGCTGTATGCAGAGCAGGCCCGACCTGGACCTGTACCAGGGCCAAGGACTCCGGGTGGAGTCATACCGGGAGGGCAGGGCGAAACCGGATGCCGTACTCGCACCCGAAGCCCACTTCGCGGGACACGGCGACTGGGCTGACCCGGACGGAGCACTCCTGGTCGTCGAGGTCACCTCGTACGACTCGGACACCGACCGACGGGACCGGCACGAGAAGCCGGCCGCGTACGGCCAGTCCGGCATCCCCCTGTACCTCCTGATCGACCGGGACTCCTGCACCGTCACGGTGCACAGTTCCCCGGACCGCAAAGTCGGCGGCTACCGGGACATCCACACCGCGAAGTTCGGCGAGAAGGTGTTCCTCCCCGACCCGATCGGCATCGAGCTCGACACGGAGATCCTCACGAACTACGTGCGGTGAGTCGGCCGTGTGCGCGGCTTGGGCAACGCCAACTGTCCACTCACCGCTGGGACTTCATGACGTGCCCCAGCGCGACCAGGCCGACGGCGACAGCGAGCAGTGACGGCGACCGGGCGTACCCGCTGACCGGCACCAGTAAGGCACCCGCTCCCCAGAGCCTCGGCTGCCTGACCAGCCGCGGCAGCCGCCTGCCCGGCATCCGGCCGAGAAGCAGGGCGTGCACCGCGACGACGACCCAGGCAAAGGCGAGCGCGAACAGCAGCAGGGCCGGCACGCCGAGCGCGAACATCCCGTAACCCACACGTCCCCCTGACCAGCAAATGAGAAGGTCCCGCCCGAAATCGGACGGGACCTCAACCTCGTACAACCCGAAGGCGACTACGCCAGCAGCGCCGGGATCGTCGCCTCGTGCGCCTCGCGCAGTTCCGCCAGCGTCAGCTCGAACTCGCCCTGGAGCTCGATGGACTCGCCGTCCACGACACCGATCCGCGTCACCGGCAGCCCCCGCGCCCCGCACATGTCGTTGAACCGCAGCTCCTCCGAGCGCGGAACCGCGACCACCGCACGCCCCGCCGACTCCGAGAACAGGAGGGTGAAGGCGTCGAGCCCGTCGGGTACGACCAGACGCGCGCCCTTCCCACCCTGCAGCGCCGACTCGACGACCGCCTGGATCAGGCCGCCGTCGGACAGGTCGTGCGCGGAGTCGATCATGCCGTCACGGGAAGCGGAGATCAGGATCTCGGCCAGGAGACGCTCCCTCTCCAGGTCGACCTTGGGCGGCAGGCCACCCAGGTGGTCGTGCACGACCTGCGACCACGCCGAGCCGCTGAACTCCTCGCGCGTGTCGCCGAGGAGGTACAGCAGCTGCCCCTCCTCCTGGAACGCGACCGGCGTGCGCCGCGCCACGTCGTCGATGACGCCCAGCACGGCCACCACCGGCGTCGGGTGGATGGCGACTTCGCCCGTCTGGTTGTAGAGGGAGACGTTGCCGCCGGTCACCGGGGTGCCCAACTGCTGGCAGGCGTCCGCGAGTCCACGTACCGCCTCCGCGAACTGCCACATCACCGCCGGGTCTTCGGGCGAACCGAAGTTCAGGCAGTCGGAGACGGCGAGAGGCTTCGCACCCGTCGTCGCCACGTTCCGGTAGGCCTCCGACAGCGCCAACTGCGCGCCCGCGTACGGGTCGAGCTTGGCGAAGCGGCCGTTGCCGTCCGTGGCGATGGCGACGCCGAGGCCGGTCGTCTCGTCGATGCGGATCATCCCGGAGTCCTCGGGCTGGGCCAACACCGTGTTGCCCTGCACGAAGTGGTCGTACTGGGAGGTGATCCAGGACTTCGAGGCCTGGTTGGGGGACGACACCAGCCGCACGACCTGCGCCTTCAGCTCCTCCGAAGTCCCGGGCCGCGCAAGCTTGTTGGCGTCGTCCGCCTGGAGGGCGTCCTGCCAGTCCGGGCGGGCGTACGGGCGCTCGTAGACCGGGCCGTCGTGCGCGACCGTGCGCGGGTCGACGTCGACGATCTTGCCGCCGTGCCAGAAGATCTCCAGGCGGTCGCCGTCGGTGACCTCACCGATCACCGTGGCGATGACGTCCCACTTGTCGCAGATCTCCAGGAACCGGTCGACCTTCTCCGGCTCCACGACCGCGCACATGCGCTCCTGCGACTCGCTCATGAGGATTTCCTCGGGCGAGAGGGTGGAGTCGCGCAGGGGGACGTCGTCGAGGGTCACGCGCATGCCGCCCGAACCGTTCGACGCCAGTTCGGACGTGGCGCAGGAGAGGCCCGCCGCACCCAGGTCCTGGATGCCGACGACCAGCTTCTCCTTGAAGGCCTCCAGGGTGCACTCGATGAGCAGCTTCTCCTGGAAGGGGTCGCCCACCTGCACGGCCGGACGCTTCGACGGCTTGGCGTCGTCGAAGGTCTCGGACGCCAGGATCGACGCGCCGCCGATGCCGTCACCGCCCGTACGGGCCCCGTACAGGATGACCTTGTTGCCCGAACCCGACGCCTTCGCCAGGTGGATGTCCTCGTGCCGCATCACACCGATCGCACCGGCGTTGACCAGCGGGTTCCCCTGGTAGCAGGCGTCGAAGACGACCTCGCCGCCGATGTTGGGCAGGCCCAGGCAGTTGCCGTAGCCGCCGATGCCCGCGACGACGCCCGGGAGGACGCGCTTGGTGTCGGGGTGGTCGGCCGCGCCGAAGCGCAGGGGGTCCACGACCGCCACCGGCCGGGCGCCCATCGCGATGATGTCGCGCACGATGCCGCCGACACCGGTCGCGGCGCCCTGGTAGGGCTCGACGTACGACGGGTGGTTGTGCGACTCGACCTTGAACGTGACCGCGTAGCCCTGGCCGACGTCGACCACGCCCGCGTTCTCGCCGATGCCGACGAGCAGCGCGTCACTCTGCGGGGCCTTCTCGCCGAACTGGCGCAGGTGCACCTTCGACGACTTGTAGCTGCAGTGCTCGGACCACATGACCGAGTACATGGCCAGCTCGGCACCGGTCGGGCGGCGGCCGAGGATTTCCACGACCCGCTCGTACTCGTCCTTCTTCAGACCGAGTTCGGCCCAGGGCAGCTCGACGTCGGGGGTCTCGGCCGCGTGCTCGACCGTGTCCAGAGGCGTCCGGCTCATGCGTTGACCAGCTTCTTGAGGATCGAGGTGAAGAAGGGGAGGCCGTCGGTACGGCCGCTGCCGATCAGCGGCTCGACCGCGTGCTCGGGGTGCGGCATGAGGCCCACGACGTTCCCGGCCTCGTTGGTGATGCCGGCGATGTCGCGCAGCGACCCGTTCGGGTTGAAGTCCACGTAACGGAACGCGACCCGGCCCTCCGCCTCCAGCATGTCCAGCGTGCGCTCGTCGGCGACGTACCGGCCGTCCATGTTCTTCAGCGGGATGTGGATCTCCTGGCCGGCGTCGTAGTCGGCGGTCCAGGCGGTGTCCGCGTTCTCCACCCGCAGCTTCTGGTCGCGGCAGATGAAGTGGAGGTGGTCGTTGCCGAGCATCCCGCCCGGGAGGAGGTGCGCCTCGGTGAGGATCTGGAAACCGTTACAGATACCCAGGACCGGCATGCCCGACTTCGCCTGCTCGATGACGGACTCCATCACCGGCGAGAAACGGGAGATGGCACCCGCGCGCAGATAGTCGCCGTACGAGAATCCGCCGGGCAGAACCACCGCGTCGACCTGCTTGAGGTCCTTGTCCTTGTGCCAGAGAGCTACCGGCTCCGCACCCGCAAGGCGGATCGCACGCTGCGTGTCCCGGTCGTCCAGTGAACCGGGAAAGGTGACGACTCCAATACGAGCAGTCACTTCTCTTCCCCCACCATCTCCTCCACCTTCACGGTGAAGTCCTCGATCACGGTGTTGGCGAGGAAGGATTCCGCAAGATCATGGATGCGGGCGAGCGCGGCTTCGTCCACCGGTCCGTCAACTTCCAGTTCGAATCGCTTTCCCTGACGTACGTCGGAGACCCCGTCGAAACCGAGACGCGGCAGTGCACGCTGCACCGCCTGGCCCTGGGGGTCGAGGATCTCCGGCTTGAGCATGACGTCGACTACGACGCGTGCCACTGGCACTCCCGGTGTGTGGTGCTGAGCAGGTTCCTTCAGACTACCCGTACAAAATTTCTACGCGGGTAGATTCGTAGGAATCTACGGGAACCCGGGAGAACGGCATCACGATCCGGTATCGGAGCGGTGCCAGCACGAAAAATTCTGGGAAAGATCCGGGTTCGCATCCAGGATGTCTATTGCGGGGAGACACGCGGACAGATTTAGTCGGGCTTCCCATTGCAATGCCGGGCACTGTACAAAGGAAAAGGCATTAGCCGATACTTTGCCCAATAACAGTCGGACAACCGAGATCTCCCGACACCTCCCGGCGTCTTCGCACGTCGTGGTCGAGGTGTCGCACGAAGGGACCGATATTCGTGGCTCAGCGCGTCGTGGTCACACTCTCCGACGACATCGACGGCTCGGAAGCGGCGGAAACGATCGCCTTCGGACTCGACGGCAAGTCGTACGAGATCGACCTGAATCAAACCAATGCCAAGAAACTGCGTAAGGCTCTGGAGCCGTACGTGGAGGCCGGCCGCAAGCGGTCGCGCTCCGGCAAGGCGTACAGGCAGACGGAGGTCGCCCCCGACCCGTCGGCGGTCCGGGCCTGGGCCCTCGCCAACAAGATGGATGTCCCGACCCGCGGACGCATCCCCAAGAAGGTGTACGAGGCTTTCAACGCCGCCCAGTAGTACCCCGGCAGTGCCTCAGGAGCCCCTCGGCGCAACCGACTTGCGTTGCCCCCCTGCTGATCAGCTAGAGTCTGGAGCACGCCGAGGGGCGAGGCCGAAAGGCCCGGCTCACGGAGGCTTGCGGGTGTAGTTCAGTAGTAGAACATCCCCCTTCCAGGGGGAAGGCGCAGTGTGCAATTCCTGTCACCCGCTCTGCAGCGCCGGTCTGACCACTCTGGGGGTCCATCCTCCGGGGGAGGATCAGGTAGGCTGGTGCTCGCGCCAGTCGGTGAAAGCCGACTGGAGGCAATGCGGACGTAGCTCAGTTGGTAGAGCGCAACCTTGCCAAGGTTGAGGTCGCCAG
>NZ_JAVFVX010000141.1:0-16065 GCF_033441795.1 Streptomyces sp. ADMS
GTTTTCGCCCATGCCCCGATGCTAGCTCCGTACTTCGCGGGAGTTCGTTCAGGTCCTCTGGCCGGCGGGGATGCGTGGGTTCCAGGCAGCGGAGGTCGAGCAGGCGGAGCTGGATGCCTCGGGTGATGGCGATGACGGGCGGGTCGGTAGCGTTGGTGACCCGCAGCCCAAGGTCGAATAGGTGGTAGACCCCCCGTACGAGGGGTGCCTCTATGTCCTTCGTCAAGGCCGAGACGTAGATTTTGAGGGCATTTGTCCCGTCCATGGTGTGAGGGTGACGGCGGGGGTTCGGGGTTCGTGGAAGGTGCCGTCGCGGAGCATCGCGAAGAGCTCGTTGATCCGTTGGCGGGCAAGGCGAAGGAGTGCCTGGGTGTGGGTCTTCCCGCGGGTCCGGCAGTGGTCGTAGTAGGTGCGGGAGGCGCGGGCGTGCGGGGCGGCGAACGCGTCCTGCCGTGTGGCCCGAGGGGGAGACGCTCGCCGCGTAGGCGCTGAACCGGTCGATGCCGACTTGTGCGAACCGTGCTGATTCTGTGCCGACCCGCATCTTCCAGGTGACGTTTGTACAGGCGGGAGCGCCGTGGCGAAGGTTCCGCTTCAACGTGTAGCGGGTGACGTAACGGCACGTCGTTGATCTGGCAAACATACAGGTCAGGTGGGTCCGACTCTTCGGAGTCGGGCCCCTGGTCTTTCCCGTGCTGGGATGGTGCTGCGAGATTTGACCCCTCGTCACCCATGATCACCCCTGCTCACCTCTACCGTGCTGGGTTTTAGGCAGGGCTTGTGCGCCAAGCGGCCCGCGTCCGTGCGCTCACCCGTCACCCTCGCCGGGCAGGATGCAGGGTCCAATCCGCAATCTCGCACTCCGTGCCCGCCTCTGCACCCGATCCACTAGGCCGCTTGAGGTGAAGTAAGATTCAATCTACGTAATACTCTATCTACGTAATCCCGTGGAGTGTGTCGTGGAGTTCCAAGGCCGGGTCGGAGATCTTGAACTGCTGGCCGAGCAGTACCGGACAGTGGCAGAGGGCGGTGGAGCCACCCGAGGGCGGGCTGTGATCATGACGGGTCGGCGGCGAGTGGGGAAGTCGCGACTGGTCCAGGAATTCTGTGACCGCTCGGGAGCGCCGTACGTGGTGTTCCAGGCCACCCGGGGGCGTAACCCTGTGACGGAGCGCGCCGACTTTGCCGCGACCCTCGCGCAGTCACTATTGCCGGGGGCGGAGCTGGTCGCCGGCCTCCAAGCGCAGGACTGGAACCAGGCCCTGCGCTCGCTGGCGCTCGCGGTACCCGATGACTCACCCAGCATCGCGGTGATCGACGAGGTGCCCTGGCTGGTCGAGCAGGATCGGGAATTCGAGGGCGCACTCCAGACTGTCTGGGACCGTCACCTGTCTTCCAAGCCCGTGCTTCTGCTGCTGGTTGGCAGCGATACATCGGTGATGGAGGCACTGCAGTCGTACGGACGCCCGTTCTTCGGCCGGGCGACGAAAATGACCGTCCACCCCCTGAACCTGGCCGACGTGCAGGCCATGACCGAACTCGACGCCGCAGGGGCCGTCGACGCCCAGTTGATCACTGGTGGATTCCCCGAGATCGTGCAGTCCTGGCGGCCGGGAATGGGGCGTACGGCCTTCTTGCAGGCTTCCGTCGCCAATCCTCTCTCGCCCCTGCTGGTGGCCGGCGAGCTGTCCCTGCTGGGCGAATTCCCCGAGGCTTCGCACTCACGGGCCGTACTGGAAGCGGTAGGCAGCGGTGAGCGCACGTTCAGCGCAATCGCAGCCCACGCCGGCGGGGCCAGCGCGCTGCCGTCCGGCACGCTCTCCCCGCTGCTGGCCATGTTGCAGGCCAAGCGAGTCCTGGCCGCTGATCTCCCCCTTTCCGTCAAGCCGGATAGCAAGAACAAGCGCTATCGGATCGCCGACCCGTATCTGCGGTTCTGGCTGGCGTTCCTGGCACGCGCCATCCCACTCATCGAGCGAGGCCGCGGCGACTTGGCACTGGAACGCATCGAGCGGTCATGGACCACTTGGCGCGGGCGAGCGGTCGAGCCTCTGATCCGCGAGTCTTTGCTGCGTCTGATGCCCAATGACGAGTGGCCCGAGACCGAGGCCATCGGCGGTTGGTGGAACCGTCAGAACAACCCCGAGATCGACCTCATCGGTGCAGACGGCGAGCCGGTGGCCCGCCAGGTGCACTTCGTCGGGTCGGTCAAGTGGCTGGAGACCCAGCCCTTCGGCCGTCGTGAGTACGACGCCTTGGTACGCGACATGCTCGCCGTCCCCGGTGCCGCCCCGGACACTCCACTGGTCGCGGTCTCCCGCTGCGGGGTGGCCGATGATCTGCCGCTGACCGCGCACTGGGGGCCGGAGGACCTCGTACGGGCGTGGCAGCCCCGACAGCCGCGGAGCAGCGATGTGCTCTTCTCGTACCGTGCGAGATGAGCGCACCGGCGAGGTCCGCCTCGGTTGGATCGGGCCCACTGCATCAACACCCGTACCTCCTCGTGGTCGGCGGGCGGTACGTAGTCGAGTGTGGAGTGGAGACGTTCTTCGTTGTGCCAGGTGATCCACTGGCAACAGGACTGGGACGCCGCAAGGTCCTGCTACCAGCAGGCAATGGGCTCCGATGACCTCGACCTCAGCCGCCGCGCCGCGGCCGACCCTGGTGGATGAAACAACACCACGTTGGCGGCCTGGCGAACGTGCAGGTCAAATGGGGTCGACTATTCCGAGGGCCGGCCCCTTGCTGTTTCCCGTGCTGGGATGGTGTTGGGTTTCCTGATAGGTCGTCACCTGTTTGGTTCCGCTTGGGGCGGCTGTGAGTGGTACGTTATTCGGTACCACTTGATGTAGGGAGTCGGCCCATGTCCATAACTGCGAGCGAAGCCCGTAAGGCTCTCTTTCCGCTGATCAAGAAGGTCAACGACGATCACGAAGCCATCGAGATCGTCTCCAAGCATGGCAACGCCGTGCTCGTCTCGGCCGAGGATTACGCAGCGTTGCGCGAGGGCTCGTATCTCCTGCGCTCGCCTGCGAACGCGCGGCGGCTGCTCAAGGCGTACGAGAACGCTCTGAGTAACATCAATGTGTCGGAGCGTGAGCTGATCGATCCGGATGCGGCGGCCCCTGGTGCGGGTGTTGTGTGAGGTTTGTCTTCGAGGATCAGGGCTGGGAGGACTACACGTCCTGGCTCAAGAACGACCGCAAGATGCTCGCTCGGATCAACAAGCTCGTCGAGGACGTCAAGCGTGACCCCTTCACGGGAATCGGCAAGCCCGAGCCGCTCAAGTACCACTTGCCTGGGGCGTGGTCGAGGCGGATCGACGACGAGCACCGCCTTGTCTACCTGGTCACGGACAGGGAGATCGTGATCCTCGCAGCCCGCTATCACTACTGACCGCCGGGTTGCCCGTGTTGGGGTGCTGCTCTCGTGCCGGAATGATGCTGGAGCCACGCTACGAGGGGAGAGGCAAGTGGGGCGCCGCCTCGTCAGGGCCCGTACGCATACCCCGCTCTACCGTCCGCTGAGCGATGTCAAGGGCCGCTCGGTACAACGGTGAGCTGGGGCCGCCGCCCGCCGATGTGGATGTCCTCGTCGTGGGTGATCCCGATGCCGACGCGCTCTTCGTCCTCGCTGAGGAGGCGTCCCGACGGCTGGGTCGTGAGGTCAATGTCCATCGGGTCTCCGTCGAGGCGTGGGAGGCCCGCACGGATGATCCGTTCCTCGCCGGTGTTCGCGAACGTCCGCTGGTCCAGCTGCACCTCGAACTGGAGGCGCAATGCCCGCCCGGGTCCCGGGGGGCGGACCTAGCACCTGCCGTCCGACACCTGCATGCCGTTGTTGGGGCCTGCCGTCCGGCTCACGATGTTTGGCACGCAACCCGCCGCATCGAGGCTGTAGGCGTAAGGGATGCTGACAGTGGTGTTGGACCGCAGGTCAGGGCCGGCGGGGTTGTTCTCCGTACCGGGGCTGGACCAGGTCACGTTGTCGAGAATGTTGCCGCTGACCTGCCAGTAACCGGCCGCGTCGGTGTAGAAGGTGCCCAGGACGTCCTTGGAGTCCTCGAAGTAGTTGTTGTCCACCTTGGCGCGGGCTCCGGCCCGCGAGTTGATGCCGGACTCGTTGAGTTTCACGTAGTGGTTGTTGTACATGTGGGCTGTGCCGCCACGCAGCAGGGGGGCGCGTGAGTCGATGTTCTCGTACCGGTTGTGGTGGTAGGTGATGAAGCTGTTCGAGACGTCACTCTCACTCGACCCGACGAGGCCACCGCGGCCGGAGTTGCGCAGGATGCTGTAGGAGAGGGTCACGTACTGGGTGTTGTCCTTCATGTCGAAGAGACCGTCGAACCCCTGTGACTCCCCACCCGACGCTTCCAGGGTGGTGTGATCGACCCAGACGTTGCGGACGTTGCGCTCCATGCCGATGGCGTCACCGCCGTTGGACGTGGGGGAGCCCGACTTCTTGACGTTCCGGACGGTCACGTTCTGGATGATGATGTTGCTGGCGTCGCGCATGTGGATGCCCAACTGGTCGAAGACGGCGCCGCTGCCGACCCCGATGATCGTGACGTTGCTGATCTCCTTGAGCTCGATCACGCCGGCGGCGGTGTTGCAGCTGTCGCCCGACACCTTGCTGGTGTTGCCGTGGTTGATGGTGCCCTGGACCTCGATGGTGATCGGGGTGCTGCTACTGGCCCGGCCGCACAGGGCCGCATGGATCGCGGTTCCCGTGGTGGCCCGTACCGTCTGCCCGCCCGCGCCGCCGGTGGTCCCGCCGTTCTGGGTCGCGTAGCCGGTGGCACTACCGGTCGCTGCCGACGCCTCGGGCATCGACAGAACCGCACTGGTCGCGGCCGCAAAAGCCATCGTGGCCAGCCCTGCACAGAGTCGGAGTGCGACTGCTCGCCTCATCCTTGCCTCCCCATTCGTCTTTGAATGCTGGGTTTGCTGCTGTTCCGTGGTCTTTTCGGAAGGCCGTAGGGGGTGCCGGCCCGCCGCTGGGCAGGTCGCTGGCCGGTTCGGAAGCGGGTGCTCTTCTCAAGGGGGATCGGGTTGGCGGCTCCGCTGCGGAGTGCGCCTTCAGTGACGTCAGTGCCGGCGGGCGGGACCACCGTGCCCGTGCGCTCCGGCACGTTCTTCCCAACGGTGGAGACGCCGGGGTGACCGACCCCGGCGCCGGGAGAGTAGATGCATGTGGCTGACCCCTTCCCGTGCCGGCTCCTGAGCGCGAGGATGCGGTTTGTTCCAGAACATGAACGGCGTGGCTGGCCGGATGCCGCACCGCGGGTGTGGCAAGCGCTTTCTCTGGAAGCTAGACGCTTGCCGTGGACGCGTCAATAGACGCGTACTTGGTCTTTATTCACGGACATGAACAGCTGGGAGGTGTAGGCGATTCGATAATGGGCGCTACGCGTCGCAGTCGAACACTGGGCCCTCCAGCCCTACGAGTCGACCGGCCCGCCGCTCGGTGTAACCCTCGGCCAGGCCCTCGAGGCGATCACCCATTTCCTCGACGCCGACGCCGACGCCGACGCCTCCACGGCTCCCGGCCCGAAGCGGATGATCCACCTCCCAGCCATGGACTCCTGAACCGAGCGGTGCTCCCGGTACGCGACGTCGGCCGGAAGAAGTGCGTCCCTCTTCGTCGTTCCCGTGCGGACCTGGTGCCGGTCCCGGGTGCGCCTCACGGGCGGCGCCTGTGTCGTGGGGGGCGTCAATGTATGTGACTCCATGAGTCATGTTAGTCATGGGGTCCTGACTCCGGGCAGGTCACCGCGCCCGGTTCGCTCCGTCCATGAGGGACTGCGCGGTGGGCAGTTCGGCGAGTTCACGCCACGCGTACGCGCAGAAGTGCATCGCTCCGCCCTGTTCGCACAGCTCGGCCGCCCGCCGGTACACCGCGGCGGCGGTGGACGTGTCGCCCAGCGCACGGTAGATCCTCGCCGTCCACAGCAGGTTCACGCCGACCTCGTGCACGGCGGGCCAGGGTCCCGCGTCCACCGCGGCGTCGGCCATCAGCCGGGCCCGGTCGTGCTCGCCCCGTCTCAGGGCCAAATGTCCTTCCAGCACGGCCAGGTGGACCAGCATGCTCGTGTGGCCGATCACCTCGATCACCGGCCGGGCCCTGGCCAGCCGCTCGTCCACCTGTTCGTCGAGGCCCTGGTCGACGAGGAACTCGGCGATCGCCAGGTAGTACTGAGCCTCCGCCCAGGCGTTGATGTCCTGCTGCGGGTCGGTCTGTTCCAGGGCGCACTCGAACCAGATCCGTGCCTGTGCGTAGTCGTCGTTCAGCAGGCACAACCGGGCCGACTCCCGGTACGCCGCACTGCGCTGCGGCCAGGGGATCTCGTCCGAGATCCTCGCGACGAGCGCGTCGGCGACCTCGCGCCCCCAGCGTCGGTAGCCGCCCCATGCGCAGGCGTTCACCAGCACGGTGGCCGCCCGGACGGCGACGGAGGCTTCCTGGAGGGGCTCGGCGAGCGTCCACGCGAGGTGGGCGAACCGCAGGCCGTCGGGAAGGTTGCCGTTGACCAGACCGAGTTCGGCGAGATGCCGGGCGACCCGTTCCAGCCGCTCCGTCGAGGAGCGGGTGTACTCGTCGTCGAAGAGTTGCAGCAGCAGCCGTCGGCCGTCGTCGGCGCGGCCGTTCCTGCCGTGGAGACGGGCCAGAGACCAGCGGACCTCCCACAACACGTCCCGATGTGGGTCGTCCCCGTGCTGGTCCAGGATTCCGGTGAGCTGCTCGGCGGCCGTGACCGAGGCGTCTTCCTCCTCCGCCTTGCGTGCCCTGAGCAGCAGCCCCACGAGGTCGAACCGCCCGGTTTCGTCCGTGCTCCTGTCGCCGGCGACGTCGTCTCCGGCTCCTTCCGGGAGTTCCGTGCCCTCGTCCAGGAGGGACCGTGGAGTCACCCCCAGTCGCTCCGCGAGTCCGGCGACGACCTCCGGGCTCGGCACGCGTTTGCCGCTCTCCAGCAGCGAAACGTAGCTTGCGGAGAGGTCAGGCTCGGCGAGCTCGGCCTGGGACATGCCCGCGGCGCGTCTGAGTTCTCGCATTCTTCTTCCGAACTCGGGCTGCGTGGGCAATCGGGCTCCTCACTGAGACATACGGCTCCGCACAGGCGGGGTACCACGCAGCATTCCACGACGGCTCCCAACTCCCGGGCTCCCTGGCCTGCTTCCGGGAATCGGTGGGTTGACTCGTGCTCTGTCATGAAGTCATGGTGGTGACCCGCAGATTGTGACTGAGGTCGTTACACGGCTGCAAGCGCCTGTGTGGCAGGAGGCTGTCGTTCTGGACGCAACAACGGGACAAGCTCAAAGCCTGTCCAAGGGGTGGGTGGGGGTCCCTGTGGGGTGGAGCGACGGGGTGGGCGGCGGCATCCGGAGCGGGTGGCCCGCGGACGGGCCCCGGCGGTGACACGCGGCAAGTCGTAGTCGTCGTCGGCAGGTCGGCGACTTCGCCGACCTGCCGTGCGGACGACGGCTCGGCAGCGGAAAACGGCGACCGCTGCCTTCCGGTGAGTGCGTGTCGCGTGGAAGCGTGAAGGACTTGCGTGTTTCATGGAAAACTCGCAAGTCCCTTGAGTCCAAAGGGAATTGGCGGCGTCCGACTCGGTTCGGTGTCGCTGCGCGGGTGTCGTCCACGTGTCGGCCAGGGCGCGTGGTTCGAGGGAGATACGTGGTGCACGGCATACAGGTGAGGCTGTTCGGCGAGGTCGTACTCCGGCGGAGCGGCCAACCCCTGACGGCCCCGCCGGGCAAGGCCCTTGAGCTGCTCTGCTACTTACTGATGCACCGCGACCGCATCCACACCCGTGAAGTGATCTCCGAGCTGCTGTGGCCGGACACCGAGCCCGGTGCCGCCCGAAAGTACCTGCGCCAGACCCTGTGGCGGCTCAACACGACCCTGCAGGAAGGGTCGGACGATCACGGCGAGGCCGGTGAAGTCGTCGTTGTCGATCCCCACTGCATCCGCATCAACCCGGCCGCGGCCTGTTGGCTGGACGTGGACGCGTTCGAGGAGAGCTACGCGGCCGTCCGCGATACACCCGGGCGCGCGCTCTCCGACGATCAGGCGAGGGCGGTGGAGTACGCGCTCGACCTCTACCGAGGGGACCTGCTCGCCACGTGGTACCACGACTGGTGCGGCCACGAGCGGGACCGCCTGAGACAGGCCTACCTGGCGATGCTGGACCAGCTGATGGGCCACTGCGAGGCACGCGGACTCTACGCCAAGGGAGTCGGCTTCGGGCAGGCCGTCCTGCGCCACGACGCGGCCCGGGAGCACACCCACCGACAGCTGATGCGGCTGCACTACGCCGCCGGCGACCGTACCGCGGCGCTCCGCCAGTACGAGCGGTGCACCTCGATGGTCGACCAGGAGTTCGGGGTGCGGCCATCGGCGGACACCACGGTCCTCTACGAGCACATCCGGGCCGACCGGGCCGAGAGCATCCTGCCGGCCGGTGCCCGGCCGGTGGCATCCGGACGGCCGACGCTCGATTCGCGTAGCGGGGGGCCCGGTCCCGACGACCCGCGTGAGCACGTGGAACCGGTGCCCGTCGGCGTGATCCCGACGCAACGATCCCGGTCTCCGCATGAGACCGCGGCGGTCGATTCCGTTCGAGTACAGTCGATCGACCCGTCCGGCTCGGACAGTCGCACTCCGGGCGGCCCGCGGGACCGAGAGCGAAGACCGGCCGAGGGTAACCCGGCCGAGGGGCGGGAGGACATCCCGGACGGAGGGCGGGGCAGCATGGGCGGTTCGGGCTACACCGACTCGACGCAGCACCTGGTGGCCGAACTCGCCCGCCTAGACGTACTGCTGGGCAGACAGGTCCGGCGAACCCGGCGATCCCACCGGGAGCCCGCCGACGAGTTCTCCGCGTTGTACGTCACGGACGCCGAGGTGGACGCGCTGCTTGACGGCACGCTCGACGCCCCGCCCGTGGACGGTGAACCCGGGACCGAACCGGAGACCGAGGCGGAGCTGGACAGGCTGTCGGCCGAGATAGCCGTACGCGTGGCCGAGAGTGTGCGTGACGGCGTGGGTCTGCGGCTGGTGGCCCTGGCCGGGTTGTTCGATCTGCACCCGGTGGATGTCGAGGTCCTCGTGATGTGCCTCGCCCCGGAGATGGACCGCCGGTACGAGCGGCTGTACGGCTATCTGCACGACGACCTGACCCGGCGGCTGCCCACCGTGGGTCTCGCCCTCGACATGGTGAGCGCCGACCGCGTGGAGCGGGCCGCCGCACGGACCCGGTTCGCACCGTCGGCGCCGCTGGTCAGGCACCGTCTGATCACGCTCACGGAGGACTCCGCGGCGCCGACGCACTCCCTGCTGGGCAACACGGTCCGGCTGGACCCGAGGATCGCCGGATTCCTGCTGGAGGACGACGAGTTGGCCGGCCGACTGCGGCCGTACGCGCGGCTCGTCGCACCGGCCGGCACGCTCGACGATCTGTATTTCCCCGCGGAGTTCGGCGCGTCACTGGCCCGGCTGAGCGAGCACGCCGACGACGGGCTAATGGTCTACTGCCAGGGTCCCTACGGCGTCGGCAAGCAGAGCGCCGCGTCCGCCTGCTCCCTGCGCTGGAACGCCCCGCTGCTGGTGGTGTCCGCGGATCTGCTCGCGGAACGCCCGACGGAGGAGTTCGCGGCGCTGGTCGCTCTCGTCGACCGGGAAGCGCGGTTGCAGGGCGCGGTCACGTACTGGGAGAACGTCGACGCCCTCCTCGGCGAACAGGCCCGCCCCCGGCTGTCGTTGCTGTTGTCCACTCTGGCGGCTCACCCCGGCCCGGCGTTCCTGGCCGGGGACACCGCATGGGAACCGTCCGACCCGCCGACGGGCATGACTTTCGTACGGCTGGAGTTCCCCGCTCCCGGCTACGCCGAGCGGCTCCGCCTCTGGGAGTCCGCACTCGACGTGCTGGACGGAACGGACCGGCCGGCGCTGGACCTGGCCGCCGTCTCCGGGAAGTTCCGGCTGAGCGGCGGTCAGATCCAGGACGCCGCGGGGACCGCCCGCAACCTGGCGCATGCCCGCGCACCCGGCGCGCCCCGGATGACCCAGGACGACCTGTACGCGGCGTGCCGCCTGCAGTCCAACCGCAAACTGGCAGAGCTGGCCCAGCGGATCACGCCGCACTACGCCTGGGACGACATCGTGCTGCCCGCCGACCGGATGGAGCAGTTACGGGAGATCGCCAACCAGGTGCGCTACCGGGCCCTGGTGTACGAGTCCTGGGGCTTCGAGCGCAAACTGGCCAACGGCCGGGGACTGGCCGTACTGTTCGCCGGCCCGTCCGGCACCGGCAAGACCATGGCGGCCGACGTCCTGGCCCACGAACTCGGCCTGGACCTCTACAAGATCGACCTGTCGACCGTGGTCAGCAAGTACATCGGCGAGACCGAGAAGAATCTCTCGCGCATCTTCGCCGAGGCCGCCACCAGCAACGCCGTGCTCTTCTTCGACGAGGCCGACGCCATGTTCGGCAAGCGCTCCCAGGTGCGTGACGCGCACGACAAGTACGCCAACCTGGAGACCAGTTATCTGCTGCAGCGGATGGAGCAGCACGAGGGGGTGGTCGTGCTGGCCACCAACCTGCGTAAGAACCTCGACGACGCGTTCACCCGACGCCTGCACGTCACCATCGACTTCCCCGTCCCCGGCGTCGAGGACCGGCGCCGCATCTGGGAGCAGGTCTGGCCCAAGGAAGTCCCCCTGGACGGGAGTGTCGACCCGGACCTGCTCGCCCGGCAGATCGACCTGCCTGGGGGCAACATCCGCAACATCGCCCTCGCGGGTGCGTTTCTCGCCGCCGCGGACGGCGGGGTGGTGACGATGGGGCATCTGCTCCGGGCCACGCGACGCGAGTACCAGAAGATGGGCAAGATCCTGACCACCGGAGAGTTCGGCACCGGCACGACGACCGGGACGACCGGAAAGGATGCCTCGTATGCGTTCCCCTCAGAGTGAGGTCGCATCAGCGCCGAAGGCACGGGCCACTCCCGCCGCCGAAGGTCCCGCGTCGCGGGGGCACCGGCCCGCGCACCCCCGCGGCGGGCTGCCGCACCTGCAACGCCGGTACGGCAACCGCCGCGCGCAGGGCATGATCCAGGCCAAGCTGAACGTCGGCCCGGTCGATGATCCGCTGGAACGTGAGGCCGACCGGGTCGCGCGCCTGGCGACGGGAGCATCGCCGTCGTTGTTGGCGCAGCGGGCGCCGGCGGCGGTCCGGCACGTGCCGGCAGCCGCCGGTGGTGCGGCGGATCCCGCGGTCACCCGGGCGGTGGAGCGGGCGCGTGGTGGTGGCCTGGAGGTGCCCGGCGGTGTGCGGGATCGGATGGAGCGGACGACCGGGGCGGACTTCGGTTCGGTGCGTCTGCACGTGGGGTCGGAGTCCGATCGGCTCAACGACGCGTTGGGGTCGCGGGCGTTCACGGTGGGCGCGGATGTGTTCGTCCGGCGAAGTGAGTACCGGCCGGGTACGGCTCGGGGCGATGCGTTGCTGGGACATGAGCTGGCGCACACCGTCCAGCAGGGTGCCGCCGGTCCGGGGCGCGGCGACACGTCGACGGTCACCGCGCAGCGTTATGTCGAGATCGATCCCGATGATGCCGACTACCCGACCAAGCACGGGGAGAACGCCGAGGACCCCGAATTCTTCCAGAGCCAGTACGAGAGTGAGCACAGCTTCTACGAGAAGAGGGCGCTGCGCGATGGAACTTCGGAGGTGAATCGCGACACATTCAAGGCGAACATCAGATACTCGCAGAAAGTTCCTCTGCGTTTTTCTGACGACTTCGAACTCGCCGTCGAATCGAGGAAGGAGGCCAAGGTCTTCTTTGCGACCCAAAAGCATGTCGACGCAGCCAACGCGACCTTTGACGAACTCGGAGGGATGGTGCGGTTCCAGGGGACGGGCAAGTTCATCAGGGTCAAACGCGATGGGAATGAATATGACTTGCTTCGGGTGATACCGGTGGAACAGGCGAGGGTGCGGCGCAACGTCCCCGGACGCTTCTGCTGTTTCAGGGCGCGCACGGTTGAATCACTGGAGCCCGTGGCTGGAGGGAATCAGGTGAGGTCCCCGCAATCATGCGAGCACATGGCGGCGTGGGTCACCGGAACACTGCGCAAAGCCGATCTTCAGAGACGGCATGCCCGCATTTTGGCCGAAATCCTCGACGGGGCGTCGGAGAGTGTCGGCCCGAACCGTAAAGAATTCACTGAGTGGGTGGACCGCGGGGAGGATGTCGACGGGCTGCACGAGACGATGGTCCAGCGCTATAGAGAGCTGATGCAAAAGGCGCCGGAGGCCCTGGCCGCTGCCGAGGAGAAACTGGGGGTCAATGACTATGTGAAGAGCCCGGACGTGGGTGCAACTCTTGCTATCGCCAACGTCTTCGACGGCGATAGCCTGTACAGGGCCAACGAGGCGAAAAAGAAAAAGGAAAACGCCCGCAAAGAAGCTGGGAAAAATCGCGATTTGCGCCCTTGGAGTCCCGATACCGCGACTCCATTCCCCTATCACTTCGCTGGTGTGGTGGCGAAGAGCGGTGGCGACTTCATCACCATGGAGAACTATGCGCGGGACGACGACTACTCCACGCAATCCATGAGCGCCAACGATCCGCTCTTCTACTTCTTCATGTACGGCACGGATAATCGGCGCGGCGATACCTGGCACAGATATTGGGTCAACACCGGCAGTTTCTGGGGCGTTCAGGTGTCCACCGTGTTTCCGCCGAACTCTCCATGAACGCGCCGGGTGCCGTCCGCGAGTCGCTCGGCACCTGAACGACCCGTCCGTCCAGGACCAGTGGCAACGTCGTGCTGAGGCACCCCGGGTCGCAACGTCGCTTCCCTGTGGACGCGGTCGAGGAGGCCGGTGCGTGGGAACGCGTGGTGACCGTGCCCAGCTTCGGCCACCGCCCCGACACGATCGCCTGCCGCGCCCGGTGAACGGTCGGCCACACCGCTGGACCGGGTGCATCACCGAGCGGACGTGGCGCACGCCGGGCCGTACCGGTCGCTGGCCGTGCCGGTCCCGCACGGACCGGCCGAGTGGCTGTATGCCGGGTTTTCGAAGTCAAGCGGTGCGACATGCTCATGCCAGCTTGGCGCCTGCAGGAGGGGAGCCACTCCGGGCAGTCATCGCGCGGATGTCGGGCCGCGCCGGCACTCCCGCCAGCGTCTCTCATGTACGCGCACACCGCGCAACCTCGAAGACCCTGTATGCCGGCATGGGCGTGGGCCCGTTCGGCGGGCATGACAGGTCCGTGGGTGCAGCGGTCGCTCGGCGACAGCTCGCTGCGGCTCACCTGCGCCGGCCTGCGCGGCCCTGGCCGACACGACCGGCCGTGCTGCCGGACGAGATGCGTGCCCACGTGTGTGGTCACCTGGCCCATCCGCGCCGGGCGACGAGTAGGGAGGTCGCGGGTCAACGACGGGCCGCGCGCAGAGCACGCAGCACCAACTGGTGCACCCGGTTGTCCTCCGACTGCCACAGTTCCGGCTTGGCGTAGAAGCGCTGTCGCACCTCCTGCGCCATCCGCTCGAAGCTCTCCTCCTCGGACAGTTCGACGAAACGGCCCGCGTTGGCGGCGCACCACTCCCAAATCGCCGCCATGCGGACGTCGAGGCCGGCCCCGTCCATCGTCATGTCAGCCCCCGGCGTTGTTGTAGAGCTGCTTGCCCAGTACGACCAGCATCTGTATCAACGTCAGGTCCCGCTGCCAGGACCACCGCTTCAGCTGGTCGACGAGGGACTGCCGTGTCTCGTCGAGCATCGCCCGGCGGGTTCTCGTCTCGATCAGCCGCAGCCACAGGGTGAGTGTCTCGGTCGGTGCGTTGATGCGCAGTCCGGTCTTCGCCTCGTGCCATGGAGGCGAGTAGGGCGCGACCATGGCCACCGTGGTCATGCACTCTTGCATGCTGTGTTCGCCGCTGACCACCATGTCGGCGATGACGAAGGCCATCAGGTCGAGGCACTCGGCCTCGGTGAGGCGGCCTTTCTGGTACAGCCACGATGCGGTCTGCATGTAGTTGAAAGTGCTGTTGGACCGGCCGCCGACGAACCGGTCGGGATTGTCCCTCTGGGCGTTGGTATACCACGTCTCCTCCCAGTAGTTGACGGCGTCGGGAGACTGGATCCTGGGAGAGTAGTGGTTGGGGTTGCGGTCTGGGTGGTCCTGCTCCGTGAAGATACTGTCGCCGCCCAGGCGCCGGTACGACGCAACGGAAATGCCCCACTTGAGATCTTCCATGTTCAGCCGATCACCTCGCCACGGGCCCAGGGTGCTCTTATAGCTCTGCGCGGCGTCGGGGTTCTCGTACCGCCCGCGGATCGTGGCCACCAGCGTCTCGTCGAGGACCGGGGGCACACCCCGGTTTCGCTGCCTGTCGTACCCCAGTATCAAGCCGGGACGAACGACTGCCATGTAGAACTCCGGCGAGTCGGATTCCACGTGGGTCGGCGTCACAACGTACAGAAGCGTAGCGTCCAGACCCCAGAAGTACAGCTTGCCGTCGACCTCTGTGATTTGGACCCCACCGTTCATCTCCTCCGGTACTGCGAGGTCGACGGCGGTGGCCACCACAACGCGCGTCTCCTCCTCGGTCCTCGTATCGGTGATATCGAAGTGCCACCTGACTTGTACTCCGTCCACGAGGCCGAAGACCTGTAGCTTTCGCCCTGCCGCAACGTGATCGTTCTCCAGAGTGTCCACCGGGGAGCGCTCGTCCTGGGTGGCCTGCGCGTAATTGGTGAACATGGTGTCGCGGGCGTAGGTGGCGCCGAGCACCTGCTGCGGATCCTTCGGGTCCGGGTTTCGCAGGCTGTTACCGGCCTCCTCCATGAACCGTTGGTTCTCCGGGGCCCAGTCGGGGTGATCCGTGCCGTAGCCGCCGGCCTCGGGACCCTCCAGGAACCAGGGCGGCCGATTCTCACCCAGGACACTCCGTGCCTCCACCTCTTGCTGGAAGTGTTCCCAAGCCGGTTGCCGGTCCTCACGGGCATTGAAGAGGGCACTCGGCTTGTATGACGCCGCCCAGCGGTCCCACAGTTCCTGATTCCACTCGACCTTGCGGCGGTGAAGGTACTTCGCGCTGCCGCCCACCTCGGCCCGCTCGTCGGTCCGGGGATCTCTGCCGTACTCCCACACCTCCGCCGTGCTCGCCAGGAGGTGATCGGCCAGGTCCCGCGTCGAGTTCGTCGCGACTGCGCCCTGGGTGAGCTCGGTCCGGATGTCGTCGGCGTCGGCGGGTGCCGGGTTGACGGCACGCTGCGCGATCGGCGTGGACGTGGTCCGCACGGCCCTCATGGCCCCGGCGTCCGCCGTGTGGCCGAGGCCGGGCCCGCCGGTGTGCGGATGCTCCGCGTCCCGGTGCGACGGGGACGGTCCGGCCGCACCCTGCTGGATGGTGTGCGTCAGCTCGTGGGCCAGCAGCGCGTCACCGGTCGCGGTCCCGGGCGTGTACTCACTGCGACGGACGAACACGTCCGCCCCGACCGTGAACGCGCGCGCCCCCAAGGTGTCGTTGAGCCGATCCGGCTCGTGGCCCACATGCACCCGCACCCCGCCGAGGTCCGCGCCGGTGGCACTCTCCATACGCCGCCGGATCCCCTCCGGCACCGGTCGCCCTCGCCCGCGCATCCGGCCGACCGCCTGGGTCACCACCGGACCCGCGTCACCACCGCTCGCGACCGGCACGTTCCCGGTCGCCGCCGGAGCCCGCCGCAACGACGCCCCCGTGACCTGCAGGGCCATCCGGTCGGCGGCACGCTCCAACGGATCGTCGATCGCGCCGACATCGAGCTTGGCCTGGATCATGCCCTGGACCCGACGGTTGCCGTACCGGCGGTGTAGAGCCGGCACGCCCTCCCGGGGACGGGCGGGACGCCGTCCGCGCTCGACGGGCTCGGCCGCCGTCACCGGCCGGACCACTTCACGGACGGTGTCATGCCCAAGAGCCGGTGAAGTCGCCATCCGCCTACCCCCCCAATTCGTCCCGAATCCCGAATCTCGCCTCCAGGCCAACACCGACGGTCGTCAAGCGGGC
>NZ_JAVFVX010000142.1:0-15521 GCF_033441795.1 Streptomyces sp. ADMS
CCCCAGACCCCCTACGGCCCTGAACGGGCCTTGTCCTCAAACGCCGGACGGGCTGAGCCGCGGGCCGGCGCCGAAGATGCCTGGGCGGCGCTGGAGATGCCCTGAGCGGTTCTGGAGATGTCAGCGCCGCCCGGGAAAATCCAGCCCGTTGGGGGTCCCCTCTGGGGAGTTGGGGGAGGGGCGGAGAGCCCGAGGACGGGACGTGACGGGACGGACAGGGGCGGCGGCGGAAAGAGCCCCGTTACGCCGACGCCCCCTCCACCACCCGCGCCCGCAGTTCCGCGTTCTCCAGCACATCCCGCAAGTGCCGCTCCGCCACCGGCAGCACCTCCTCCACCGTCACATCCCGCCCCAGCTCGTTCGAGAGCGACGTAACCCCCGCGTCGCGGATCCCGCACGGAATGATCCGGTCGAACCACACGTTGTCCGGGTTCACGTTCAGCGAGAAGCCGTGCATCGTGACCCCCTTCGCCACCCGGATCCCGATCGCCGCGAGCTTGCGGTCCTCCCGGCGCTGCCCGGCGTTGGACGGCGCGTACTCGGGCCCGTTGAGCCGCGGATCGAACTCCTCGTCCTGCAGCCGGGGATCCAGGTCCAGCGACAGGCCACCGAGCGCGGCGGTCCGCTGCTCGACCGGGTCACCCAGCACCCACACCCCGCTGCGCCCCTCCACCCGGGAGGTCTCCACCCCGAAGTCGGCGCAGGTCCGGATCAGGGCCTCCTCCAGCCGCCGTACATGCGCCACGACGTCCACCGGACGCGGCAGCTTCTGGATGGGGTAACCCACCAGCTGGCCAGGGCCGTGCCAGGTGATCTTGCCGCCGCGGTCCACATCGATGACCGGAGTGCCGTCGAGAGGGCGCTCGCTCGGGTCGGTGCGCCGGCCGGCCGTGTAGACCGGGGGGTGTTCGAGGAGCAGGCAGGTGTCGGGGATCTCGTCCGCGAAACGGGCCGCGTGCACCCGGCGCTGCTCGTCCCAGGCCACCTGGTAGTCGACGTACTCGACGCCGTCGGCACCGAATCCCATCCGGACGAACCGCAACTCACCACTCACGGGGGCGCCTCCCTGGCTGTTTCAGCGGCTGGCTCGGCAGCTGCGCGTCAGGCACATGACGCGCCCAAGCCACTGTACGTCCGGCCGATGCCCGTCAGTCCGGCGCCCAATCCTCACACGATCGGATGAATGTGCGGCGAAATGTGCGATCGGCCGCTTACGCTCCGCTACATTCGCGCCGTTCACGAGGCCAAATAGGGCTGCTCACCAGCAATCCGGGCACCCCAGAGGGCCCGAAGGCAGGAGACCGCACCGCAGATGACGGAACGACCCGCGCAGCGCACTCCCAACCGACAGCTCGCCGCGCTCATCGCAGAAGCGGGATTCTCCAACGCAGGTCTGGCCCGCCGGGTGGATCAGCTCGGCCTCGAACACGGACTTGATCTCAGATACGACAAGACATCGGTGACCCGCTGGCTGCGCGGACAGCAGCCCCGCGGCACCACCCCCGCCCTCATCGCCGAGGTGTTCACCCGGCGCCTCGGGCGTCGCCTCACCGCCCAGGACCTCGGGCTCGACGCCTGCGCGCCCGTCTACGCGGGGCTGGAGTTCGCGGCCACCCCCGAGGAGGCCGTCGACATCGTCGGCGGGCTGTGGCGCAAGGACTCCGGCAGCCACGCCGAGCTGCGCAAGATCGCCTTCACTCCGGCGGGGCTCGTCGTACCCAGCCGGGACTGGCTTATCGGGCGTCCCGACGAGCGGGTCGGGCGCGGTGACCAGCCCGCCGCCGTCCGGGTGCCCGTGCAGGGGCGGCCTGCCGTGCCCCGGCAGCGCGGGCAGGCCGAGCGCGGCCCCGGGCAGAAGGTCACCGGAGGTGACATCGCGGCGCTCCGCTCGGTCGGCGAGCTGTTCCGCACCCTCGACGACGCCTACGGGGGCGGCCACGCCCGGCAGGCCCTCGTCCGCTACCTGGAACACGAGGCCGAGCCCATGCTGCGCGGCACGTACGGCGAGCAGACGGGCCGCCGCCTGTTCGCGGCGGCGTCCGACCTCACCCGGCTCGCGGGCTGGACGTCGTACGACATCGCCGCGCACGGCCTCGCCCAGCGCTACTTCGTGCAGGCGCTGCGGCTCGCGCAGGCGGCGGCGGACCGGGCGTACGGCTCGTACGTGCTGGCCACCATGAGCCGGCAGGCCGTCTACCTCGGGCACGGACGGGAGGCCGTGCAGCTCGCGCGGGTGGCCCAGCAGGGCGTCGGCACCGCCGCGCCTCCCGTCGTGCAGTCGCTGCTGCACGCGTGCGAGGCGCGCGCCCACGGGGTGCTGGGCGAGGTCCGGGCCTGCACCGCCTCGCTCGTACGGGCCGAACGCGCCCTCGAAGCGGCCCGGCCCGGCGACGAGGTCCCGCACTGGGCGCGGTTCTTCGACGAGGCGCAGCTCGCCGACGAGTTCGGGCACTGTCACCGCGATCTCCAGCAGTTCCGTGCAGCCGCCCAGCACGCGGAACGCTCGCTCCAGCTGCGCGCCCCCGCCTTCGCCCGCAGCCGCCTCTTCTGCCGCGTCGTGCTCGCCTCGGCCCGGCTGGGCCTCGGCGAACTCGACCAGGCCTGCCAGCTGGGCGCCGAGGCGGCCGGCGCGGCGACGGAGATGCGCTCGGTGCGGGCGCTGGAGTACGTACGGGACTTCGAGCGGCGCCTGGAACCGTACAGGGACGCGGCACCGGTCAGGGGGTACCGCGACAAGGTCGCGGCGCTCGGCTAGCCCACGCGGCGGCGGCCTCCTCGCTCGCGTCCGCCGTCGCTGTCGTGGCTGTGGATCGGGTCCGTTGGGATCGCCAGCGTGGTGCGGTGGCCGGGGTGTGGGGTGTTCTGGACGGTTCTGGCTCGCGGTTGGTCGGGCGGTGTGGGCCCGTTCACGCGGCGGCGGCCTCCTCGCTCGCTTCCGCCGTCGCTGTCGTGGCCGTCGTCCGCACTGGCTCCGCCATGTGCATCGGGCCCGCGCCCAGGTCCGTCAGGATCGCGGTCGCGGCCCGGTGGCCGGAGTGCAGGGCGCCCTGGACGGTGCTCGTGTCACGGTGGTCCCCGCACACGTACAGGCCCGCCAGCAGCCGTACCGGGCGGCGCAGGTCGTGCGGTGGGCGCATCGCAGGCACCGCCTCCGCGGTGTGGTGCACGGCCAGCGTCTCCCAGCGCGCGGTGGACAGCCCGTACAGGCGGGACAGATGCGTGCGTACGGCCGCGTCCACGTCCCGCGGAGGGGTGCCCAGCACCGTCGACGAGATCAGCGGGCGGTCGGCGGGGGAGCGGGACGGGTCCACGCGGCTGACCACCGCCGTGTGCGCGACCGGGCCCCGGCGATCCGCGTCCAGGAGCAGGAACGCGCCGGTCGCGGGCGCCTCGTCGGCCGTGTGGTGGACGACGGTCACCGGATGGAAGCCGGGTACGCGCAGGCCCGGCAGCAGACCGGCGGCGGCGCGGGCGTCGGTCGCCACCAGGACGGCCCGGCAGCGCAGTTCGCCGTGGTCGGCGGTGGTCACGAGGTTCGTGGCGATGGACGTGACCCGGACCCCGGTGTGCACCGTGCCGGGCGGCAGCGCCCGCGCCAGCAGCTCCGGCAGGGACTCCGCGCCGCCCTCCGGAACACACAGCCGGCCACCCGCGAACGCCCGCAGCGCGAGATCCGCGCACCGGCTCGACGTGGTCAGCTCGGGGTCGCAGAGCAGCGCGGCGAGCAGCGGGCGCAGGAAGCCCTCGATCGTACGTGCGGGCAGGCCGCGGTTGGCCAGGGCGCGGGCGGCCGGCAACTCGGGGCGGGCCAGCAGCCGTTCCACGGGGACACCCGCGAGCCGGCCCAGCGCTGCGCCGAGCCGGGCCTGGTCGACCGCCTCGCCCACTGCCCCGGCGAGAGGTGCGCCGGTGCGCGCCCCCACCGAGGCCGTCAGCCGGGGGGACCTGGCCGTCCTGGCCGGCCTGGGGGAGCTTGCCAGGGCGCGCACGGCACCGAGTGCGCCCCGTGCGCCCCCACCGCCCAGCGGGGCGCCCGCGCGGTGCCGGCGTCCGTCGCTGTGCACCAGGACACCCGGTGCGAACGGACGCAGGACGAGTGCGTCGAGGCCAGGGGTCAGCCGCAGCTCGGGATACGACGTGGACAGCAGCTGCCCGATCCGGTCGAGCCGGAAACCGTCGACCTTCTCGGTCGCCATCCGGCCGCCGACGTAAGGGGCGGCTTCCAGGACCGCGGTCGTTACTCCTGCGCTGGTCAGCCGATGGGCCGCCGCGAGTCCGGCGACCCCGGCTCCCACGATGACGACGTCCGCCTGGTACGCGGGCTCAAGCACGTGCCCTCCCTCGATCGCGGTGACGCGGCCGGCCGGGGCGCCTTTGCCCCAACAGGCTGACGGGATAAGCGAGTTCGGATCGAGAGTAGGGCGGCCGGCGGCAGGCGGAAGTCGCGCATGAACAGGGCACGGTCGCACACCGGTCGCATGCGGTCGGACTCGGTCAGCCGGGGGCCGGGTCCGGGGCGCGGAGAGGGATCAGGCGAGCGCCGCCCGGATCGCGTCGTCGATCTCCGGGAACGCGAACGTGAACCCGGACTCCAGCAGCCGCTTCGGCAGCACCCGCGCGCTGCCGAGCACGTCACCGGACATCTCGCCCAGCACCAGCCGCAGCACGGGCGCGGGCACCGTGAAGAGTGTCGGCCGGCGCAGCACCCGCCCCATCGCCACCGTGATCTCCCGGTTGGTGAGCGGCTGCGGTGCCGTCAGGTTGAACGGCCCGGACAGCCCGTCGGTGTCCATGAGATGCCGGATCGCCGCCACCTCGTCGTGCAGGGCGATGAACGACCAGTACTGGGAACCGTCGCCCATCCGCCCGCCCAGGCCCGCCCTGAACAGCGGGAACAGCTTTGCCCAGGCCCCGCCCCCGCGCGCCACCACCAGCCCGGTCCGCGCGAAGACCGTCCGTACGCCGGCCTCCTGGGCGGCGCCCGCGGCACCCTCCCACTCCACGCACACCGACGGCAGGAAACCGTCCCCCGCGGGGGTGTCCTCGTCCACGGCCCGTTCGCCGGTCTCCCCGTAGTAGCCCATCGCGCTGCCGTTCACGAAGACCCGCGGCGGCTCGTCCAGCGAGGCGACGGCCTCGGCGAGCGTCGCCGTGCCCAGGACACGGCTGTCACGGATCGACCGCTTGTACGCGTCCGTCCAGCGCCGGTTCCCGACACCCGCCCCGGCCAGGTTCACCACGGCGTTGCAGCCCACGAGGCCGGCCGCGTCGACCGTCTGCCCCTCGGGGTCCCAGCGGACCTCGTCCTTCGCCCGGGGCGCATGCCGTACCAGACGGCGCACTTCGTGCCCGTCGGCGGTCAGGGACCGCACCAGGGCCGTACCGATGAGACCGGACGCACCGGCCACCGCGATTCGCGAGCGTTCCATGGCCCCATCCTGCGCCACCGGCCCCAAACCCGTTGTCGTACCCCCGCCCTACAGTGATTCCCATGTCGCCGGAACCGCAGCAGCCGCACCAGCCGCACGACGTGTACGAGAGCCACGAGGCGTTCGTGCGCCTCGCCCTGCACGACGACGGCGATGCCCTCGGCAGACTCGACCGCGCCACCTGGTCCACGCTGCACGCCGTCACACCCCGGGCCAGACCGCCCTACACACCGTTCTTCCACGAAAGTTCCGACCCGGGCGACCACCTGGTCGCCGTGGCCGGGGACGGCCGGATCGTGGGCTATGCCAAGCTCGGCCGGCCCACCCCGCTGGCGTCGAACGCGCACGTACGCCAGATCCAGGGGCTCGCCGTCTCCGACGAGGCCCGGGGCCGGGGCGTCGGACGGCTGCTGATCCGGGCCGCTGTGGCCGAGGCCCGGCGACGGGGCGCCCTGCGCCTCTCGCTGCGCGTCCTCGGGCACAACACCCCGGCCCGCAGGCTGTACGAGTCGGAGGGCTTCGTCGTCGAGGGCATACAGCCCAGGGAGTTCCTGCTGGACGGGGAGTTCGTGGACGACGTACTCATGGGCCGGTCGCTGTAGCCACCAGGGTGCCTACGAGGTGACCAGGTCGCCCGTGTCCACCGCCGCCGTCGCCGTCGCCGCGCGTGCTGCGTCGCCGGAGACCTCGTCCACCGTCAGGACGTAGCCCGTCTCCGCGTCGGACGTGGAGCGGGCGAAGACCACGCCGAACACCTTGCCGTCGGTGGTGAGGAGCGGGCCGCCGGAGTTGCCGGGGCGGACGGTCGAGCGGATCGAGTAGATCTCGCGGGTCACCATCTCGCTGTTGTAGATGTTCTGGCCCCTCGCCCGCACCTTGTCGGCGACCGTGGCGGCCTGCAGATTCAGGTCGCCGTCCTCCGGATAACCCGCGACCACCGCCGAGTCGCCCCGCTTCGCGCTGTCATCGAACAGCAGAACGGGTGCGCGCAGCTCGGGCACATACAGCACGGCCACGTCCTTCTCGGGGTCGAAGAGCACCACCCGCGCCTCGTACGCCTTCCCGACGCCACCGACCCGGACGGTCGGGTCGTCGATGCCCGCCACCACGTGGGCGTTGGTCATCACATGCCGGGACGCGTACACGAAACCGCTGCCCTCGCGGCCCTGGGTGCCCGCGACGCCCTCGACCTTGACCGTGCTCAGCTTCGCCGCGTTCGTCGCGCTAGCCGTGACACTGTCCCCGGTGGGCTTGGCGACACTCGTCGCCGGTTCGTTCTCGAAGGGGTTGAAGACCTGCGGGAAGCCCGCCTGGGTGAGCGCGGACGTGGCCCGCGAGAACCAGGTCGGGGTGGTCTCCGGCATCGCGTTCTGCACCGCGCCCAGCAGCGCCGAGTCCCGGATCGCCGTCGTGACCACCGGTGAGGAGGAGGCCCCCAGGACGCTCGCGGCCACCCAGGCCACCAACAGCACGGCGACCGCGTTGGCCGCGGCCCCGCCGACCCCGTCCGCGACCCGGAGCGGCCCGCGGTCCAGCTCGCGGCGCAGCTTCAGCGCGAACCTGCCCATCAGCTCGTGGCCCACCACGGCCGGCACCAGCACCGTGAGCACGGCGGTAACCGTCGCCGCCGGCGTCCCCGCCTCCACCAGCTCCATGATCCACGGCAGCACCCACACCCCGATGACGGCGCCGCCCACGAACCCGGCCAGGGAGACACAACCCGCCACCAGGCCGCGCCGGTAACCGGACGCCGCATAGCCGAGGATCACCAGCAACAGCAGGATGTCGAGCAGGTCCACTCCGACCGCCTTCCCTCTGGACCCCTTGGTCCCCCGTACATGCGGTTTACATGCGGTAGTACGCGCGGAACGGGCGCGGTGATCAGTCGACGGTCGGTCACACGCGCGCATCCAGGGCCTGGACCTGTAAAAACGTCCCGGACCGGGACGTTGGTTCCACCAAGTGGCACACCACACATCGCGGGCGGAACGGAACCGGCCCACAGTGGGCCCATGGGGTCCATGGGTGACTCGCGTGTCCTCCGCGTGCCGGGCGCCGCCCGCGCGGTGCTCGCCTGCCTGCCCGGACTCGCCGCCGCCGCCGGACTGGTCCTGTGCGCGGTCGGCGTCGACCGTACGACCTCGCGCCAGGCACACCCCGTCGCCCGCCCCACGGTCGCCCACCCGGCCGCCAAGCCGCGCATCGTGCCCCGTACCGCCTGGATCGCGGACGCCGAACGCAGTCAGCCGCCGCCGCGCTACGACGACCGGGTCGTCGCCGTCTTCCTCCATCACACCGACTCGCCCAACGGCTACGACTGCGCCGACGCGCCCCGCATCATCCGCTACCTGTACGCGGGCCAGACCGGCTCCCGCGACTGGGACGACATCGGCTACAACTTCGTCGTCGACCGCTGCGGCACCATCTACGAAGGCCGCGCGGGCGGTGTCGAGCGCCCCGTCACCGGCGCTCACACCCAGGGTTTCAACCACCGCACCACCGGTATCGCCGCCCTCGGCACCTTCACCGCGGGCGTGACCGTGCCGCAGGCCATGACCGACGCGATCGCCGCCCTCACCGCGTGGAAACTCGGCCTCTCGGGCACCGACCCGCGCACCCGCGTACCCCTGGTCTCCAGCAACGACCTCAGCCGCTTCGCGTCCGGCACCACCGTCACCCTGCCCGCCCTGGCGGCCCACACCGACGGCTACATGACGAGCTGCCCCGGCGCCGCCCTCACGGCCCGCCTCCCGGCGATCAGACAGACGGCGGCCCGCCTCCAGGGCCGCCGCTGAGCCGAAAGCCGTTCACAGGTACGGCACAGCGCGTTCAAGGCGGCGCCCCAACTCCGCGTCCTACCTTCGTCGTACGCACTGACTGGAGGTGGGGATCATGAGCAGCAGCAGTCGTACGAACCCGGCGGAGCGGGCCGGCGGCAAGAGGTCTTCCGGTGGCTGGGCCGGGGCCGCGCGGAACCCGTGGACCGTGCTCTGCGCGGTGGCGACGGTCGTCCTGGGCCCGGCGGCGGTCACGGCGTCCGCCCTCGACCAGGCCAACGCCGCCCCCATGCACCACGCGGTACGGGCCGACCACACGCAGCAGCAGGCGTACATCCCGTCCGACCTCACCCGCCGCCGCACGGCCGCCTGAGAGGCAGAAGCCGCAGGGCCGTCAGGCGCCCTTGAACCGCTGCCACAGCTTGGGATACCGGTCGGCGAGCGCCCCTTCGTCCTCCAGGGCGAGCGGCGTGCCCTCGGGCTCCGCGGGCGCGGGCGGGATACCCAGGTCCGGGGCGGCGATGCCGGTGAGCTGCTCGTAGGCCTCGTCGGCCGCGTAGCCCAGCTCCTCACCGTCCCCGTCGATCTCGTCGTCGAAGTCGTCCAGGAGGTCGGCGAGCGAGTCAGGGTCGCCGTGCAGCGCACCCTCGAAGACCTCACGGCCCTGGCCGATCAGCCAGCACCGGAAGAAGTCGAAGGCGTCCTCCCCGGCCCCGTCGAGCAGCACCCGGGCGGCGCCCCACAGGTCCCAGCGGTAGGCACGGTTGTAGCGGGACTCGAAGTGCCGGGCGAAGTCGAGGACCGATTCCGGGTCGAGCTGCAGCAGCCGCTCGACCAGCAGGTCGGCCTGGTCCTCGGGGTCACCCTCGGCGGCCTCGCGGGTCGCGTCCACCAGCTCCCAGAACTCCGTCTCGTCCATCACGGGTCCAGCATCGGGCCTGGAGGAGAGGCGCGCACGTGGAGGTGCGCGGAATGTGATGGGGTGTACAGACCCATCGGGTGCACAGACTCACGGGGTTCGCGCCATCACGGGGTTCGCGCCATCACGGGGTTCGCGTGGTCATGGGGTTCGCGCGGTCATGGGGCGTACAGCGCCCCCAGCCGCCGCGCGTCCCGCGCGAACCGCGCCCGCAGGTCGGCCGGCGCCAGCACCTCCGCCTCCGGGCCGAGCGCCGTCAGCTGCGTATGGGCGACCTCCGCCGACTCCACGGCGAGCGTCACGGTGACCCGCCCCTGCTCGTCCGGGTCGCCACCGGACGACAACGCGTCCCGGGCGGACACGGGGTCGACGGTGTACGGCAGTCTGCGCACCCCCTCCGCCGAGAGCCGTACGACGACCTCCGCGCGCAGGATCGACCGCGCGAACTGCTCGGCCCGCTTCTCCCAGAAGGCCGGGAGGTCGAAGGCCTCGTCCCTGGGAAAGCGTTCGCCGGAGACCTGGACGGAGGTGAACCGGTCGACGCGGTACACCCGAAAGGGCTCAGGCCCGGTGTGTTCCGGTACCCGGGCGCACAGGTACCAGACGCCCGCCTTGAGGACGAGCCCGTACGGCTCCAGCGTGCGTTCCACGTAGGTGTCCCCGCGCCGGTAACGGGCCAGGGCGGGCCGGTCGTCCCACACCGCGTCCGCGACGGCGGGCAGCAGCTCGGGTGTCGGGGGCTCGCTGAACCAGGCGGGCGCGTCCAGATGGAACCGCTGGGCGGCTGTCCGGGGGGCGTCGCGGAGAGAGGGGAGCAGAGCGGCGGACACCTTGAGGCGGGCCGCCGAGGCGGTGTCCTCCAGGCCCATCTCACGCAGGGCGCCCGGCACCCCGCTCAGGAACAGGGCCTCGGCCTCGCCGCGGGCCAGTCCGGTGAGCCGGGTCCGGTAGCCGCCGATCAGCCGGTATCCACCGGCCCGCCCCCGGTCGGCGTACACGGGCACGCCCGCCTCGGACAGCGCCTGAGCGTCCCGGGTCACGGTGCGCTCGGACACCTCCAGTTCCCGGGCCAGCTCGGCGCCGGTCATGGAGGGCCGGGACTGGAGCAGCAGCACCATTCTGATGAGGCGGGCAGCACGCATGGGTTCATGATGCCGGGGCAGGACGACAAGGAGTTCCGCCCCGGCGCCCCTGCGTGTGGTGGAAACGCCGCCCGGCACCGAGAAGTCCGAGGCCGCCTGGCAAACGGACCCAGCCGGGCGCCGTCGAGTGGTTCGAGGGCGCCCGGCAGAGGGACTGACAACGGGCGGGCAGGCGGGTGAACGCCCCCTACAACCCGTACCGCCCCCGCGCCTCCTTGACCGCCGTGGCCTTCACTTCCCCGCGCCGCGCCAACTGCGCCAACGCCGCCACGACGATCGACTGGGCGTCCACACCGAAGTGACGCCGCGCCGCCTCCCGGGTGTCCGACAGCCCGAATCCGTCCGCGCCCAGTGACGAGTAGTCCTGCTCGACCCACTGCGCGATCTGGTCCGGCACCTGACGCATGTAGTCGGACACCGCCAGCACCGGCCCCTCGGCCCCCTGCAGCGCCTGCCGCACATACGGCACCCGCTCCTCGCCCCGCAGCAGCGCCGCATCCGCGTCCAGCGCGTCCCGCCGCAGCTCGGTCCAGGACGTCGCCGACCACACGTCCGCCGCCACGCCCCACTCCTCCGCGAGCAGCCGCTGCGCCTCCAGGGCCCAGTGGATCGCCGTACCGGAGCCGAGCAGCTGGATGCGCGGCGCGTTGGCAAGCGCTGAAAGTCCCGCCGACTCCGCCGTGTTGAAGCGGTACAGGCCCTTGACGATGCCCTCGTCGACGCTCGTGCCGCCGCCCGGGCCCGACGGCTTCGCGGGCTGCGGGATCGGCTCGTTGTAGACGGTCAGGTAGTAGAAGACGTTCGGGTCCTCGCCGGGCGCCGTCTCGCCGTACATGCGGCGCAGCCCGTCCTTGACGATCACCGCCACCTCGTACGCGAAGGCCGGGTCGTACGTCAGCGCGGCGGGGTTCGTCGCGGCGATCACCGGAGAGTGGCCGTCCGCGTGCTGCAGGCCCTCGCCGGTCAGCGTCGTACGGCCGGCCGTCGCGCCGATCAGGAAGCCGCGGCCGAGCTGGTCGCCGAGCTGCCACATCTGGTCGGCAGTGCGCTGCCAGCCGAACATCGAGTAGAAGATGTAGAACGGGATCATCGCTTCGCCGTGCGTCGCGTACGACGTCGACGCGGCGATGAAGTCCGCCATGGAACCGGCCTCGGTGATCCCCTCGTTGAGGATCTGGCCGTCCTTGGCCTCCTTGTAGTACATCAGCTGGTCGCGGTCGACCGGCTCGTAGGTCTGGCCCTTGGGGGAGTAGATCCCGAGGGACGGGAACAGTGACTCCATGCCGAAGGTGCGTGCCTCGTCCGGCACGATCGGCACCCAGCGACGGCCCGTCTCCTTGTCGCGGACCAGGTCCTTGACCAGGCGTACGAAGGCCATCGTCGTCGCCACGTTCTGCGAGCCGGAGCCCTTGTCGAACGACGTGAACGTCTTCTCCGCCGGAGCGGGGAGGGGGGCGAGCGCGTGCGTACGGCGGGCCGGAGCCGGGCCGCCGAGGGCCGCGCGCCGCTCCTGGAGGTAGCGGACCTCGGGCGAGTCGGCGCCGGGGTGGCCGTAGGGCACCACACCGTCCACGAACTGCGCGTCGGAGATGGGGAGTTCGAGCAGATCACGCATCTGCCTGAACTCGTCCACCGTCAGTTTCTTCATCTGGTGGTTGGCGTTCTTCGACGCGAAGCCCTCGCCCAGGGTGAAGCCCTTGACCGTCTGGGCCAGGATCACCGTCGGCCCGCCCTTGTGAGCGAGCGCCGCCCGGTAGGCCGCGTACACCTTGCGCGACTCGTGCCCACCGCGCGAGAGGTGGAAGCACTCCAGGATCCTGTCGTCGCTCAGCAGCTTCGCCATCTCGGCGAGCACCGGGTCCTTGCCGAAGAAGTCGGCACGGATGTAGGCCGCGTCGCGCGTCTGGTACGTCTGCACCTGGGCGTCCGGTACCTCGCGCAGGCGGCGCACGAGCGCGCCCGTGGTGTCGAGCCGGAACAGCTCGTCCCACGCCGTACCCCAGAGGGTCTTGACGACGTTCCAGCCCGCGCCGCGGAACTGTGCCTCCAGCTCCTGCACGATCTTGAAGTTCGCGCGGACCGGGCCGTCGAGGCGCTGGAGGTTGCAGTTGATGACGAAGGTGAGGTTGTCCAGGCCCTCACGGGCGGCGAGCGCGAGGGCCGCCGTCGACTCGGGCTCGTCCATCTCGCCGTCGCCGAGGAACGCCCAGACGTGGGACGCGGAGACGTCCTTGATGCTGCGGTTGGTGAGGTACCGGTTGAAGCGGGCCTGGTAGATCGCCGACAGCGGGCCCAGGCCCATCGACACCGTCGGGAACTCCCACAGCCAGGGCAGCCGCCGCGGATGCGGGTATGACGGGAGGCCGTTGCCGCCCGCCTCCTGCCGGAAGTTGTCCAGGTGGGCCTCGGTCAGCCGGCCGTCGAGGAAGGCGCGGGCGTAGATACCGGGGGAGGCGTGGCCCTGGATGTACAGCTGGTCACCGGAACCAGGAGACTCCTGGGACTCCTTGCCCTTGAAGAAGTGGTTGAAGCCGGTCTCGTAGAGCCAGGCGGCCGAGGCGAAGGTGGCGATGTGGCCGCCCACGCCGTGTTTGCTGCCCCGGGTCACCATGGCCGCCGCGTTCCATCGGTTCCAGGCGGCGATCCGGTGCTCCATCGCCTCGTCGCCGTCCACGGAGGGCTCGGCGGCGGTGGGGATGGTGTTGACGTAGTCCGTCTCCAGAAGCTTGGGCAGCGCGATGCCGTTGCCCTCGGCGCGCTCCAGCGTGCGGCGCATCAGATACGCGGCACGGTGCGGCCCGGCCGCCTTGGTGACGGCGTCCAGCGAGGCCTGCCATTCGGCGGTCTCTTCGGGGTCGCGGTCAGGGAGCTGGTCGAGCTCGCTCGGCTGGATGGCCTTGGGGTCGGTCATGTCGCCGCCTTCCTCAGTCGAAGGGGGTTCCCTCGTCGGTAAGGGTTCGGGGGTGCCCTTGGTCTTTGGCAGGACAGGGCTTAGGCCCTTGGCGGTGCCGAGTTCGCGACTCCGCCGTTGAGCCCGTCGGCGACTCTAACTCGCTGATCGATGATCGATCAAAGGGTTGAGAGGCAAAACCTCTTGATCGCGAGAAAGTAGGCACGGGGTGCCTTTCGGACGGGCACCGGGTGCCGCGGGGTTCGGATGTTCTCGCAGGTGAGCGGGTGTGGGCTCGCTTGCGTCGGCACTGGCCGCGCGGCTGTGTCAGGGGCGCGGCGCGCACCCCAGCACATGCGCCTTCACCAGCTCGGCGATCCGTGGATCCCGGCGGCGGAACGCGGCGACCAGCTCCTCGTGCTCCTCCGCGTACGACTGCTGGACCGTCCCCAGCCAGCGGATCGACAGCGCCGTGAACACCTCGATGCCCAGCCCCTCCCAGGTGTGAAGCAGTACGGAGTTCCCGGCCGCCCGCACCATCTCCCGGTGGAACCCCACCGTGTGCCGGACCTGGCCGGTTCCGTCCGACGCGCGGTCGGCCTCGTACAGGGCGGCGACATGCGGTTCGAGGGCCGAGCAGTCGTCCGCCAGCTTCGCCGCCGCCAGCTCCGCCGCGATGGCCTCCAGGCCGGCCCGGACGGGGTAGCTCTCCTCCAGGTCGGCGGCGGTGAGATTCCGTACGCGTACGCCCTTGTTGGGGGCCGACTCGATCAGCCGCAGCGACTCCAGCTCGCGCAGCGCCTCCCGTACGGGGGTCTGGCTGACCTCCAGCTCCGTCGCGATCCGTCGCTCGACGATCCGCTCGCCCGGCTTCCAGCGCCCGCTGACGATCCCCTCCACGATGTGCTCGCGGATCTGCTCGCGCAGCGAGTGGACGACGGGCGCGGTCATGAGGGCTCCTTGAGGGAGGGGCTTCGGCCCCAGGGGCGTTGACCTACAGACAATACGGCCGCGTCCCTGTCCGGAGGCGTTCCAGGGGCGAGTGCGGACGTACGTGAGACGAGCGTTACAGACCGGACCGGGCGCACGCCACAGCGCGGACAAACCGCCATCTTCCGGGACTGTCCGGAACGCCGGGTACGACGTCCCGCGCCGGCTGACGGCACAGCGCTCCACGGGAAACGACGGTGCCCCGTCCGGAGGACTCCGGACGGGGCACCGCGCGTACTGCCCAGGGGCTCAGAGGCCGAGCTCGACCTCGAACTCGCCCGCCTCCAGGATCGCCTTGACGGCCGTCAGGTAACGGGCCGCGTCGGCGCCGTCGACCAGACGGTGGTCGTAGGACAGGGTCAGGTACGTCATGTCGCGTACGGCGATGACCGTGCCCTCCTCCGTCTCGATGACCGCCGGGCGCTTGACCGTCGCACCGATGCCCAGGATCGCGACCTGGTTCGGCGGCACGATGATCGTGTCGAAGAGCGCGCCGCGCGAGCCGGTGTTGGAGATGGTGAAGGTCGCGCCGGACAGCTCGTCCGGGGTGATCTTGTTCGCCCGGACCTTGCCCGCGAGCTCGGCCGTGGCCTTGGCGATACCGGCGATGTTGAGGTCGCCCGCGTGCTTGATGACCGGGGTCATCAGGCCCTTCTCGGAGTCCACCGCGATACCGACGCTCTCGGTGTCGAAGTAGGAGATCGTGCCCTCGTCCACGTTGATCCGGGCGTTGATGACCGGGTGGGCCTTCAGCGCCTGGGCCGCCGCCTTCACGAAGAACGGCATCGGGGAGAGCTTGACGCCCTCGCGGGCCGCGAAGGAGTCCTTCGCCTGCGCGCGGAGCCTCATCAGACGGGTGATGTCCACCTCGACGACCGAGGACAGCTGCGCCTGCTCGTGCAGCGCCTTGACCATGTTGTCGCCGATGACCTTGCGGATGCGGGGCATCTTGATGGTCTGGCCACGCAGCGGGGAGACCTCCAGGACGGGGGTCTTCTTCGCCGACGAGGCGGCCGGGGCAGCGGCGGCGGGCGCCGGAGCGGCCGCGGCGGCCTTCGCGGCCTCGGCGGCGGCGAGGACGTCCTGCTTGCGGATACGGCCGCCGACGCCGGTGCCCTTGACGGTGCCCAGGTCGACGCCGTTCTCGGCGGCGAGCTTGCGCACCAGCGGGGTGACGTAGGCGCCCTCGTCACCGGACGTCGCGGCAGAGCCCGCGGCAGTCGCGGCAGCGGCCGGAGCCGCCGGCGCGGGTGCCGGGGGAGCGACGGGTGCCGCGGCCTGGACCGGAGCCGGCGCGGGGGCCGGAGCGGCCGGAGCCGGAGCGGCCGGCGGCGCGGCGGGCGCGGCCGGGGCAGCCGGCGCGGGTGCCGGGGC
>NZ_JAVFVX010000143.1:0-15312 GCF_033441795.1 Streptomyces sp. ADMS
CGCGACCGGGGCGACCACCTCGTTCGACGGTTCGTCCCTTTCCCAACGGAGTCCTCCAGGCGCGAGATTTCCGCAGCACTCATGTGCCGAGCAATACCCCTCTGGTGGTCTCCGGGGATCGATTCGATACATCCAGATGGCGGGGGCGGAGTTCCCGTCGTTGACCATGTGCCATGGACCCGCAGGCCGGACGCCATCCCAGCGGATTTCCCAGGGACTTTTCAGGAACTTTCCGGCATGTGAGCAGTGAAGGCCCCGACAGTGCTGAAAGACACGAACGCACTGGTCAGAGCCTGCTTCGTTAGCACTCGATGATGTTCACCGCAAGCCCGCCCCGGGCCGTCTCCTTGTACTTGACGCTCATGTCGGCCCCCGTCTCCTTCATGGTCTTGATGACCTTGTCCAGGGACACCTTGTGCGAGCCGTCCCCCCGCATCGCCATCCGCGCCGCCGTGACCGCCTTCACCGCGGCCATGCCGTTGCGTTCGATGCACGGGATCTGGACGAGGCCGCCGACCGGGTCGCAGGTCAGGCCGAGGTTGTGCTCCATGCCGATCTCGGCCGCGTTCTCGACCTGCTCGGGGCTGCCGCCCAGGACCTCGGCCAGTGCGCCCGCCGCCATCGAGCAGGCCGAGCCCACCTCGCCCTGGCAGCCGACCTCCGCACCGGAGATCGACGCGTTCTCCTTGAACAGCATGCCGATCGCGCCGGCGGCGAGCAGGAAACGGACCACGCCCTCCTCCTTCTCTCCTTCGGAGGCACCGCCCGGCACGAAGTTGATGTAGTAGTGCAGGACGGCCGGGATGATGCCCGCCGCCCCGTTCGTCGGGGCCGTCACGACCCGGCCGCCCGCCGCGTTCTCCTCGTTCACCGCCATCGCGTACAGCGTGATCCACTCCATCGCGCGCGCCAACGGTTCGCCTTCCGCCCGGAGTTGACGTGCCGACATGGCCGCGCGGCGGCGGACCCGGAGCCCGCCCGGAAGGATGCCCTCGCGGGACATACCGCGCGACACGCACGCCTGCATCACGCGCCAGATGTCCAGCAGACCGGAGCGGATCTCGTCCTCGGTGCGCCAGGCCCGCTCGTTCTCCAGCATCAGCGCGGAGATCGACAGGCCCGTCTCCTTCGTCAGGCGCAGCAGCTCGTCGCCCGTGCGGAAGGGGTACTTCAGTGCCGTGTCGTCGAGCTTGATCCGGTCGGCGCCCACGGCGTCCTCGTCGACGACGAATCCGCCGCCCACCGAGTAGTACGTCTTCGACAGCAGTTCGGCCCCCGAGGCGTCGTACGCCCAGAGGGTCATGCCGTTCGCGTGGTAGGGCAGCGTCTTGCGGCGGTGCAGGACCAGGTCGTCGTCGAAGGAGAAGCCGATCTCGTGCTCGTCGAGAAGCCTGAGCCGCCCCGACTCCTTGATCTGCTCCACCCGCCCGTCCGCGCCCTCCACGTCCACCGTGCGCGGCGAGGCGCCCTCCAGTCCGAGCAGCACCGCCTTGGGAGTGCCGTGACCGTGTCCGGTCGCGCCCAGGGAGCCGTACAGCTCCGCGCGGACCGACGCCACCGCCCCGAGGACCTCCTCGTTGCGCAGCCGGCGCGCGAACAGGCGGGCCGCGCGCATCGGACCGACCGTGTGGGAGCTGGACGGGCCGATACCGATCGAGAACAGGTCGAAGACCGAGATGGCCACGGGGACTCCTCAATGCGGGGTGGAGCAGGAGGTGGGGTGTCCCGCACGCGCTCGTTCACGAGCGTTCTCCTACGAGTGTGCGGGACACCCCACAAAAAGGAACTACTTGTTCAGACCGGGGTACAGCGGATGCTTGTCGGCCAGCGCCTTCACGCGGGCCTTCAGGCTGTCGGCGTCGTACGACGGCTTCAGGGTCTCGGCGATGACATCCGCGACCTCCGTGAAGTCCTCGGCCGTGAAGCCGCGGGTGGCAAGTGCCGGGGTGCCGATCCGCAGGCCCGAGGTCACCATCGGCGGGCGCGGGTCGTTCGGGATCGCGTTCCGGTTGACCGTGATGCCGACCTCGTGGAGACGGTCCTCGGCCTGCTTGCCGTCCAGCTCGGAGTTCCGCAGGTCGACGAGGACCAGGTGGACGTCCGTACCGCCGGACAGGACGGACACGCCGTGCTCACCGACGTCCGCGCGCACCAGGCGCTCGGCCAGGATGCGGGCGCCGTCCACCGTGCGCTGCTGGCGCTCCTTGAAGTCGTCGGAGGCGGCGACCTTGAAGGAGACCGCCTTCGCCGCGATCACGTGCTCCAGGGGGCCGCCCTGGAAGCCCGGGAAGACGGACGAGTTCAGCTTCTTCGCGAACTCCTTCTTCGCCAGGATGATCCCGCCGCGCGGGCCGCCCAGCGTCTTGTGGGTCGTCGAGGTGACGACGTCCGCGTACGGCACCGGGTTCGGGTGCAGGCCCGCCGCGACCAGACCGGCGAAGTGCGCCATGTCGACCCAGAGGTAGGCGCCCACCTCGTCCGCGATCCTGCGGAACTCGGCGAAGTCCAGCTGACGCGGATACGCCGACCAGCCCGCGATGATCACCTTCGGCCGGTGCTCCTTGGCGAGCTGCTCCAGCTCCGCCATGTCGACCAGACCGGCCTCGTCCACGTGGTAGGCGACCACGTCGAACTGCTTGCCGGAGAAGTTCAGCCGCATCCCGTGGGTCAGATGGCCGCCGTGGGCCAGGTCCAGGCCGAGGATGGTGTCGCCGGGCTGGGCCAGCGCGAACAGCGCGGCCTGGTTGGCGGAGGCGCCCGAGTGCGGCTGCACGTTGGCGTACTCGGCGCCGAACAGCTCCTTGACCCGGTCGATCGCGATCTGCTCGGCGACGTCGACGTGCTCGCAGCCGCCGTAGTAGCGGCGGCCGGGGTAGCCCTCGGCGTACTTGTTGGTGAGAACCGAGCCCTGGGCCTCCATGACGGCGACCGGGGCGAAGTTCTCCGAGGCGATCATCTCCAGGGTGGACTGCTGACGGTGCAGCTCGGCGTCGACGGCTGCGGCGACGTCCGGGTCGAGCTCGTGCAGGGGAGTGTTCAGAAGCGACATGGGTCTGTACGTCCTTACGCCTGGGGGCCTCAGCTGCCGGAGAACGCGGTGTACTCGTCCGCGGAGAGCAGGTCGCCCGGCTCCTGGGAGACGCGCACCCTGAAGAGCCAGCCGCCCTCGAACGGGGCGGAGTTCACCAGCGACGGGTCGTTGGAGACGTCCTCGTTGACCTCGGTGACCTCACCGCTGACCGGGGAGTACAGGTCGCTGACGGACTTGGTCGACTCCAGCTCACCGCAGGTCTCACCCGCGGTCACCGTGGCACCGGCCTCGGGAAGCTGGACGTACACGACATCGCCGAGCGCGTTGGCCGCGTGCTCGGTGATACCGACTGTCGAGACGCCGTTCTCGGCGCCCGACAGCCACTCGTGCTCCTTGCTGTAGCGCAGCTGCTGGGGGTTGCTCATGGCCTGAATTCTCCTGTACGCGGGGGACTGGTCATGCATGGGGTACTACACGGACTGCCCGTGAACAGGGCAGGACACGGATGTGTTTCCGACGCTGCCAGAGTTACTTCCGGCGCTTGTAGAACGGCAGCGCCACGACCTCGTACGGCTCGTGACTGCCCCGGATGTCCACCCCCACGCCCGCCGAACCCGGCGCCGAGTGCGGCGCGTCGACGTACGCCATCGCGATCGGCTTGCCGAGGGTGGGAGAGGGGGCGCCCGAGGTGACCTCGCCGATCACCCGGCCGCCGGCGACGACCGCGTACCCGGCGCGCGGGACGCGACGGCCCTCGGCGACCAGGCCGACGAGTACCCGCGGCGGCTCGTACGAAGCGCGCTCGGCAGCCTCGCGCAGGGCGGCGCGGCCCACGAAGTCGCCCGCCTTCTCGAACTTGACCACCCGGCCGAGCCCGGCGTCGAAGGGGGTGAGGGAGGTGGTCAGCTCATGCCCGTACAGCGGCATGCCCGCCTCCAGGCGGAGTGTGTCCCGGCAGGACAGACCACAGGGGACGAGCCCGACGGGCGCGCCCGCCTCGGTCAGCGCCTGCCACACCTTCTCCGCGTCACCAGGCGCCACGAACAGCTCGAAGCCGTCCTCGCCCGTGTATCCGGTGCGCGCGATCAGGGCGGGGACACCGGCGACCGTGCCGGGCAGACCCGCGTAGTACTTCAGACCGTCGAGATCGGCGTCGGTGAGGGCGGCGAGGATGCCGGAGGACTCCGGGCCCTGTACGGCGATCAGCGCGTAGGCGTCCCGGTCGTCGCGGACCAGCGCGTCGAAGCTGTCGGACCGCTCCAGCAGGGCATCGAGCACGACCTGCGCGTTTCCGGCGTTGGCCACGACCAGGTACTCGGTCTCGGCCAGACGGTAGACGATCAGGTCGTCCAGGATGCCGCCGTCGGCCCGGCAGATCATGGTGTAGCGGGCGCGTCCCACGGCGACGGACCCGATGTTGCCGACCAGCGCGTGGTCGAGCAGCGCGGCGGCCTCCGGCCCGGTCACGGTGATCTCGCCCATGTGGGAGAGGTCGAAGAGGCCGGCCTTCGTGCGCACGGCGAGGTGCTCGTCGCGCTCGGAGGCGTACCGCAGGGGCATGTCCCAGCCGGCGAAGTCGGTCATGGTCGCGCCGAGCGAACGATGCAGGGCATCGAGCGCGGTCAGACGCAGAGGGCTACTGCTCATCGGTTGTGCTCCCAGGGCATGACGGCGAGGTCGTTCCTCCCCATCTGTCATCGGAACCTGAGAGGTTCGTCGTGACCACGAGCGTGAAAACACAGGTCACAGACTTGCACCTTGGGTGGGGCCACTGGTCGCCAGGACCGGGGGCCCGCTTTTCAGATGTGCCTCGCCCGCGCGGTAACGGGGCCTGAGAGATTCAAGGGAGGGACTTGCTCCTTCGGCGCCCGGGCACCCAGGGGTGTCCGGAACTCTCCCGCGCGGATTCAAGCGGCCGGTATGCAGTTGGCGGGCACATCATCGCACGCATTGGTTCGGCCCGGCAGGGGGACCCTTCACAGGGGGAGCACAGCCCCGCCACCGGTGTACATACCGCCCTGTAGCAGGCCTGTTGCAGTAAGCGGACCCAAACGAGAGACACCGCGTATTACCTTCTCTTTACACTCGACGGGGACGGTACTTCCCGACCCCATGGGAGGACGATCACGGTGAACAGGACCACGGCGTATGCGGCGACCACGGCCCTCGCACTGACCGACGCGCTGCCCGCACAGCCGGCCGCCCCGGCCCGGGAGGCGTGCGCCTCGCGCCCGGCACCCGTGATCCGCGATCTGCGGCAGCGCTCGGGCCACAGCCCGTACGGCCTCACCTTCGGCGCCCGCGACCTTGTCGTGGTCACCGGTCTGCCCGGCAGCGGCAAGTCCACGCTGATGCGCCGGGCGGTGCGCGCCACCGGCATCGACTCCCAGAACACCCGCGACCGCTGGGACGCCCGTACGCCCTCCTTCCTCCCCTATGCCGTCTACCGGCCCCTGGTCCGCCTCGCCCACTACGCCGGACTGCGCCGCGCCCTGCGCTCCGGCGCCGGAGTCGTCGTCCACGACTGCGGTACGCAGGCCTGGGTGCGCGGCTGGCTGGCCCGCGAGGCCCGCCGCCGGGGCGGCACCCTGCATCTGCTCCTCCTCGACGTCACCCCCGACGAGGCGCTGGAGGGTCAGCGCGAACGCGGCCGGGGCGTCTCGCGGTACGCGTTCCTGCGCCACCGTCAGGCCGCCTCGCGGCTGCTGCGCTCGGTGGAGAAGGGGAACCTGCCGGAGGGCTGCGACTCGGCGGTGCTGATCGACCGGGACGCGGCGGACACCCTGCGCAGGATCGACTTCGCGGACTGACCTCCGTAGCAGCCGGGGCCGGTTAGGGTTTTGCCCATTAAGGGACTCCCACCAAGGGACTCATGACAGCGGTTCACAGCAGGCGGTAGGCAGATGGACATCCCGGCGGACTCCCCCCCGGACTTTCCCGGGGGTTTTCCCGCGGAGGCGTACCACCGTTCGCACGGCGGATGGCCCGGCAACGAGCTGGAGGAGGTGCTCTCGGCGTCCCTCGGCGTCCCCGGCGCGGGCGCCCGCATCGTCGAGGTCCTCGGCCGCAGCTTCGTCTGGGTCCCCCTCCCGTCCGGCGGCGGCGCCCACACCGGCCCCCTGGATCTGCCCACGATGGAGATCGCGGGCCAGGCGTACGTACCGGTCTTCAGCTCGGAGGATCAGTTCCGGCAGGTCGTCGGCGCCCATGTGCCGTACACCGTGGCGCCCGCCGTCGAGTTCGCCCGTGGCCTGCCGCCCCAGGTCGGCATCGCCGTGAACCCGGACGGCGTGGTCGGCGTCCCCCTGCCGCCCCCGGCCGTGGCCGAACTCTGCCGCTCCGGCCGCACCGTCCTCGACGGCGCCGCAGGCGGCCGGGTCCGCCTCTACGAGCCCAACTGGCAGGAGGATCCGGTCGACTTCCTCGCCGCCGCCTCGACGGAGTTCGCCGGCACAGGCGTGGTGCTGACGGCCCGCCGCTGCCTGGCGACCATCGAGACGTCGGCCCCCGTCATGTTCATCGGGGTGGAACTCTCCCCCTGGGACCCTCTGGCCCGCACCATCCCCATGGACGCGCTGGGCAGGGCGTTGGGCGCAGCGGAACCCAAGTGGCCGGTAAACCTGGTCTTCCTGGACGCGGCCCAGGACCCGGTGACGGACTGGCTGAGGGAGAAGGTCCGTCCCTTCTACCGACACGGGCACTGAGAAGCGCCCCGAAGGGGGACGGGGCTGTGACATCTTGCGGCTGTGCCGCGTGGGCGCGACCAGCCACAATGACCGGCAGCCGCCGAAGCGCAGCAGGTCCCGAGCTCTTGGGCGACCTTCCTGCAGACCGTGTCTGTCAGCGGCGCCGCTTAAGCTGGGAACGCACAACTCGGTAGGGGTTACGAAGGGGCGATAATGGTGAGCGCGTCGGGCACGGCCGCGGCCGGTCAGGTCGAGCACATGCTGCGCCAGGTGACGCCCGGGCGTTACGACGCCTACGAGGCGCTCCTGCGAGCCCTCGCAACCCCGTCCTCCGGCCAGATCTGGATGCTGCTTTGGCACGGCCAGGCCGGCTCGCCGGACGCCCAGTACGGAAACATGCAGGTCGAGGGGTACGGCTACGCGCCGTGCGTGACCTCAGCCCAGGAACTGTCGGTCAGCGGCTGGAACAGGTCGTACGAGGTGGTCGACGGCCTCGACGTGGCCCGCACCCTCTACCCGGACCAGTACGGCCTCTGGCTCAACCCGCACTCCCCGGGCGGCGGCGTCGGCATCCCCTGGCTCGATCTGCGCCGGATCGCGACGGGCCTGGAGCGCCAGCCCGCCGGACCCCTGCGCCTGGCCGAACCCGGCATCGAGATCCCGCAGTTCTACGCCCTCCTCTCGCAGAACGCCCACCGCACCCCGGCGGTCCGCTCCCTGCGCCGCGCCTGGGTGCAGCCGGCACTCGGGGCGCCGTATCTCGCCATCGGGCTGGACGTGTACGACACGTCGCCGCCCGCCGTCGACTCCGTGCGCGCGATGATGCAGCAGTCGATAGGAGCGGTCCCCGACGGGCTGCCGGTGTCGACGGTGGCGATGTCGGACGAGCAGGACCCGGTCGTGATGTGGCTGCGTGCGAACGCCCGCCCGTTCTACGACCGCGAGGCCCACGCGATCGCCGCCCCGCCCCAGACACAGCAGGCTCCGGCCGGCGGATACGGCTATCCGCCCGCGCGGGGTCTCTACTGAGCGGATCTTCATCCGGACGGCCGAATTCGCGCGACACTGTCTTCGCGCGTAGATCGCGGCGAATCGTCGCAATGGTGTTGATTTGCCCCTTGTGTCCCAACTGCCCCGCGTCCGACGGGCGTTACCCGCTGTTCGGATAACGGAATCCCCAGGACAGCATCACGGTTGCGCATACTTTCGCCGACAGACCTTCCACGTGATCGCCGAATCACTGAAGACTCGCCTGTCAGACGATGGGGGCGGCGGTCCCTGCGGTCGACAGTGCGTGGTTAAGTCGACTAATCAGCACGGATCGTCACGCAGGATCAGCCAGGAACAGCACCAGCCGAGTGGGCCGCACCATCTGCGACCCGTGCCCGGCGAGCAAGTGAATCAAGCCGCGGACAGCGGCAGGCGTAGGCCGGTCACCACCGGCGAGAGGGGTCGGGTCACTGTGACCGCACCGATCGAGACCACCGCAGCGGCAGCCGAGGCACAGCCGGAGGCTGTGCTCATCGGCGCCGGTAAGGGGCAGATCGAGGGCCGTTCCCTGGGGCAGATCGCCTGGTCCCGGTTCAAGAGGGACAAGGTGGCGGTCGCCGGCGGTGTCATCGTCATCCTGCTGGTGCTGACCGCGATGCTCTCCCGGCCCATCCAGGCCCTGTTCGGCCTCGACCCCAACGCCTTCAACCAGGACCTGATCGACCCCAACACCTCCCTCCCCAAGGGCGGCTTCGGCGGCATGAGCTGGGACCACCCGCTCGGTGTCGAACCGAAGTTCGGGCGCGACATCGCGACCCGCATCCTGGAGGGCTCCTGGGTCTCGCTGGTCGTCGCGTTCGGCGCCACGATCCTGTCCAACGTGATCGGCACGATCCTCGGTGTGGTCGCCGGCTACTACGGCGGACGGGTCGACACGGTCATCAGCCGGCTGATGGACACCTTCCTCGCCTTCCCCCTCCTGCTCTTCGCCATCGCCATCTCCGCCACGCTCCAGGGCGGCGCGTTCGGCCTCGAAGGGCTGCCGCTCCACATCACCGTGCTGATCTTCGTCATCGGCTTCTTCAACTGGCCCTACCTGGGCCGCATCGTCCGGGGCCAGACGCTGGCCCTGCGCGAGCGCGAGTTCGTGGACGCCTCCCGGGGAATGGGCGCCAAGGGGCCGTACATCCTCTTCCGGGAGCTGCTGCCGAACCTGGTCGGCCCGATCATCGTCTACTCGACGCTGCTCATCCCGACCAACATCCTCTTCGAGGCGTCCCTGAGCTTCCTCGGCGTCGGCATCCAGCCCCCGCAGGCTTCCTGGGGCGGCATGCTCAACCAGGCGGTCGACTTCTACCAGGTCGACCCGCAGTACATGATCGTGCCCGGCCTCGCCATCTTCGTGACCGTCCTGGCGTTCAACCTGCTCGGCGACGGTCTCCGGGACGCACTCGACCCGCGCAGCCGCTGATGCGGTCGTGTCGGGAGTTCAGCAAGTTTCCACTAATGGAGGAGAAGCAGACCATCATGCGAAGGTCAGCGCTGGCCGCGGTTGCGGCGATCGGAACTGTGAGTCTGCTGCTCGCAGGCTGCAGCAAAGCCGATGACGATTCGACGACGGACGGTACCAAGGCGGCTGGGGCCGACGCAGCGACCAAGGGTGTCGTCAACGCCTCCACCCAGAAGGGGGGCACGGTCACCTACGAGTACTCCGATGTCCCGGACTCCTTCGACCCCGGCAACACGTACTACGGGTACATGTTCAACCTCAGCCGGCTGTACGCCCGCCCGCTGATGACCTTCAAGCCCGGTCCGGGCGACGAGGGCAACGAGCTGGTCCCGGACCTCGCCGAGAGCGCCGGTGTGCCGAGCGACGGCGGCAAGACCTGGACGTACAAGCTCCGTTCGGGGCTGAAGTACGAGGACGGCACCGCGATCACCTCGAAGGACGTCAAGTACGCCGTCGAGCGCTCCAACTTCGCGCGTGACGTGCTCTCCCTCGGCCCGAACTACTTCCAGCAGTTCCTCGACGGCGGCGACAAGTACCAGGGCCCCTACAAGGACAAGAGCGCCGGGGGCCTCGCGTCCATCCAGACGCCGGACGACACCACGATCGTCTTCAAGCTCAACCGCGCCTTCCAGGAGTTCGACTACCTGGCCGCGCAGCCGCAGACCGCTCCGGTGCCCCAGGCCAAGGACAAGGGCATCGACTACGTCAAGAGCATCGTGTCCTCGGGCTCGTACAAGTTCCAGAGCTATGACGAGGGCAAGCAGGTCGTCCTCGTCCGCAACGAGAACTGGGACGCCGCGACCGACCCGCTGCGCAAGCAGTACCCGGACAAGATCGTGGTCAACCTGAAGGTCAACCCGGAGACCATCGACCAGGATGTCCAGGCCGGCAACGCGATCGACCTGGGTGGTACGGGTGTCCAGGCCGCGACCCAGGCCGACGTCCTCAGCAGCGCCGACAAGAAGGCCAACACCGACAACACCTACGGTGGCCGTCTCGTCTACATGGCGATCAACACCAAGCTGAAGCCGTTCGACAACGTCGAGTGCCGCAAGGCCGTGCAGTACGCGATCGACAAGGTCTCGGTGCAGACCGCCGAGGGCGGCCCGGTCCGCGGTGACATCGCCACGACCGTCCTCCCGCCGGACATCCCCGGCTACGAGAAGGCGGATGCCTACGCCACCGACGGCAACAAGGGTGACCCGGCCAAGGCCAAGGAGCACCTGAAGGCCTGCGGCCAGACCACGATCAACACCAGCATCACGGCGCGCAGCGACCGTCAGGCGGAGATCGACGCGGCCACCGCGATCATCAACTCGCTGAAGGCCGCCGGTATCAACGCCACGCTGAAGCAGTTCCCGTCGGGCAAGTACTTCACCGACTACGCGGGTGTCCCGAAGTGGGGCGCGGAGAACAACGCCGGTCTGATGATGATGCAGTGGGGTGCCGACTGGCCGTCCGGCTACGGCTTCCTCCAGCAGATCCTGCACGGTGACGCCATCGGCGCCTCGGGCAACACCAACCTCTCGCAGTTCGACAACAAGGAAGTCAACGAACTGCTGGAGACAGCGATCGGCACCGAGGACAAGGCCGCGCGTGACGGTATGTACACCGAGGTCGACAAGAAGACGATGGACGAGGCTGCCCTCGTCCCGCTGACCTACTTCAAGGTCCTGCTGTACCGCCCGGCCAACTACACCAACCTGGTGTCCACGTCGGCCTTCAGCGGTCAGTACGACTACCTCAACATCGGCACGACCAAGAAGTAGCCCCGGAAGGCAGGTGAAGGCATTGGTGCCCGCGGGCTCAGCAGCCCGCGGGCACCAGGCCGATCCCCGTGATCTCGTACATCCTCCGTCGGACGTTCGCGGCAGTGATCCTGCTGCTGGTCGTCACCGCGGTGACCTTCGCCATCTTCTTCCTGCTGCCACGGCTCGCCGGACAGACCGCCGACCAGCTGGCCCAGCAGTACATCGGGAAGAGCCCGTCGGCGGCGGACATCGCTGCGGTCAAGAGCAACCTCGGTCTGGACGACCCCCTTTATCTCCAGTACTGGCACTTCATCAAGGGGATCGTGTCCGGTGCCACCTATGACCTGGGGCCCACCACGGCACAGTGCAACGCGCCGTGCTTCGGCTACTCCTTCAAGACCCATGTCGAGGTCTGGCCGCAGCTCACCTCCCGCCTTCCGGTGACGATCTCCCTCGCCGCCGGCGCGGCCGTGCTGTGGCTGGTGTCCGGTGTGGCGATCGGTGTCATCTCGGCGCTGAAGCCCGGCTCGGTGTTCGACCGGTCCTTCATGGGCGTCGCCCTCGCCGGTGTCTCACTGCCCATGTTCTTCACGGGCAACCTGGCACTGCTGCTCTTCACCTACCAGTGGCCGATCTTCGGTAGAACGTACGTTCCGTTCACGGAGAACCCGGCACAGTGGGCCAACACGCTGTTCCCGGCGTGGTGTTCGCTCGCCCTTCTCTACTCCGCCATCTACGCGCGGCTCACCCGCTCGGGGATGCTGGAGACGATGAACGAGGACTTCATCCGCACGGCCCGCGCCAAGGGTCTGCGGGAGCGCAAGGTCGTCGTCCGACACGGTCTGCGGGCCGCGCTGACGCCGATCATCACGGTGTTCGGCATGGACCTGGGCCTGCTGCTCGGCGGTGCGCTGATCACCGAGACGGTGTTCTCACTGCACGGCGTCGGCGAGTACGCGGTGCAGGGTATCAAGGACAACGACCTGCCGCCGATCCTCGGCGTCACCCTGCTCGCCGCCCTCTTCGTCGTGATCGCAAATCTTCTGGTGGACCTGCTCTACGCGGCCGCCGACCCGCGGGTGAGGCTCTCGTGACCGAACTGACTCCTTTGTCTGCGAACGGCGCCGCGATGGGCGAGCCCTCGCCCACGAACGCGCCCGGTGCCTTCCTCGAAGTCCGCGACCTCAAGGTGCACTTCCCGACCGACGACGGCCTGGTCAAGTCCGTCGACGGACTCAGTTTCCAGCTGGAGAAGGGCAGGACCCTCTCCATCGTGGGCGAGTCCGGCTCCGGCAAGTCCGTCACCTCGCTGGCCATCATGGGCCTGCACCGGCTCGGCGCACGCGGCAAGAACGTGCAGATGTCCGGCGAGATCTGGCTCGACGGCAGGGAACTGGTCGGCGCCGACCCCGACGAGGTGCGCAAGCTGCGGGGCCGCGAGATGGCGATGATCTTCCAGGATCCGCTGTCCGCGATGCACCCGTACTACAAGATCGGCCACCAGATCGTCGAGGCGTACCGCGTCCACCACGACGTCAGCAGAAAGGTCGCCCGCACCCGGGCGATCGAGATGCTCGACCGGGTCGGCATCCCCGAGCCCGGCAAGCGCGTCGACAGCTACCCGCACGAGTTCTCCGGCGGTATGCGCCAGCGCGCGATGATCGCGATGGCGCTGGTCAACAACCCCGAACTGCTCATCGCGGACGAGCCGACGACCGCACTCGACGTGACCGTCCAGGCGCAGATCCTCGACCTGATCCGCGATCTGCAGAAGGAGTTCGGCTCCGCGGTCGTCCTCATCACACACGATCTCGGTGTGGTCGCCGAGATCGCCGACGAGGTCCTGGTGATGTACGGCGGCCGGTGCGTGGAGCGGGGGCCCGTCGGCGAGATCTTCGAGCAGCCGCAGCACCCGTACACCTGGGGTCTGCTCGGTTCCATGCCGCGCATCGACCGGGAGACCTCCGACCGGCTCATCCCCGTCAAGGGCCAGCCGCCGAGCCTCATCAACATCCCCTCGGGCTGCGCCTTCCATCCGCGCTGCCCGTACGCGGACATCCCCGAGGGCAACGTCACCCGTACCGTGCGCCCGGAGCTCCAGCAGGTCGCCGGCGGCCACTTCTCCGCCTGCCACCTCTCGCCGGAGGACCGTACGCGGATCTGGACCGAAGAGATTGCGCCGAAGCTGTGAGTGAGACGAAGAAACCCGAGGCGGCGGATCCTTCGCCCTCCCCCGCCTCCTCCTCCGACGAGCGCGAGGTGCTGCTCAAGGTCGAGGGCCTGGTCAAGCACTTCCCCATCAAGAAGGGGATTTTGCAGCGTCAGGTCGCCGCGGTGAAGGCCGTCGACGGCATCGACTTCGAGGTGCGCAAGGGGGAGACCCTCGGCGTGGTCGGCGAGTCGGGCTGCGGCAAGTCGACCATGGGGCGGGTCATCACCAGGCTCCAGGAGCCGACCGCCGGTTCGATCCACTTCGAGGGCCAGGACATCACACGGCTGAACACGGCCGGGATGCGTCCGCTGCGGCGGGACATCCAGATGATCTTCCAGGACCCGTACGGCTCCCTGAACCCCCGTCACACCGTTGGCTCTATCGTCTCGGCGCCCTTCCGCCTCCAGGGCGTGGAGCCCGAGGGCGGGGTGAAGAGGGAGGTACAGCGCCTTCTTGAGCTGGTGGGCCTGAGCCCCGAGCACTTCAACCGCTACCCGCACGAGTTCTCCGGCGGCCAGCGCCAGCGCATCGGCATCGCCCGCGCGCTCGCCCTGAAGCCGAAGCTGGTCGTGGCGGACGAGCCGGTCTCCGCGCTGGACGTGTCGATCCAGGCGCAGGTCGTGAACCTGATGGACGACCTCCAGAAGGAACTCGGCCTGACCTACGTGATCATCGCGCACGACCTCTCCGTCGTACGCCACGTCTCGGACCGCATCGCGGTGATGTACCTCGGCAAGATCGTCGAACTCGCCGACCGGTCCTCCCTGTACGAGGCGCCGATGCATCCGTACACCAAGGCCCTGATGTCGGCGGTGCCGGTTCCCGACCCCAAGCGCCGGGGCGCGAAGAGCGAGCGCATCCTGCTCAAGGGCGATGTCCCGTCGCCGATCGCGCCGCCGAGCGGCTGCCGCTTCCACACCCGGTGCTGGAAGGCGACGGAGATCTGCAGAACGACCGAGCCGCCGCTCCTGGAGCTGAGGCCCGGCCAGCAGGTCGCCTGCCACCACCCGGAGAACGCCGATGACCAGGCCCCGCAGGACACCGAGCTGCTGACGGCGGCCCGGGAGGCGGTGGAACTGGTGACGCCGGCGGCGGAACCCGCGGAGAAGACCACCGAGGCTTCTCCGGCCGACCCCCAGGAGTCACAGGGGCCACAGGAGTCACAGAGGTCAACGGACAAGTAGGGCATGACCAGTCGGTGAAGGCTGCACAGTCCGAAGGGAGAGGCCGTCGCCACCGCGACGGCCTCCTTCCTTGCCGTCGCCGCGGTCTCCACGCCCTGTGAGCCGGTCGCGGTGAGAATACGGGTGTGATCCAGCAGCTCTTCAGCCCCTCCGTCCAGCACACCCTCGACCTCGTCGGCATCTTCGTCTTCGCGATCTCCGGCGCCCTGCTCGCCGTACGCAAGAACTTCGACGTCTTCGGGATCGCAGTACTCGCCGAGGTCACCGCGCTGGGCGGAGGGCTGCTGCGGGATCTGGTCATCGGGGCGGTACCGCCCGCCGCGTTCACGGATCTCGGGTACTTCGTGACGCCGTTGTTCGCCGCGCTGCTCGTCTTCTTCCTCCACCCGGAGGTGGAGCGCATCCAGGCGGGGGTAAACGTGTTCGACGCGGCGGGGCTCGGGCTGTTCTGTGTCACGGGCACGGTCAAGGCGTACGACTACGGCCTCGGCCTCACCGCCTCCGCCGCCCTCGGTCTCGCGACCGCCGTGGGCGGCGGAGTGCTGCGTGACGTGCTCGCCAACGAGGTGCCCTCACTGCTGCGCTGGGACCGTGACCTGTACGCGGTCCCGGCGATCGTCGGCTCCGCACTGGTCGTCGTCTGTATCCGCTACGACGTGCTCAACCCGGTCACCAGCGGGCTCGCGGTCGTCACGGCCTTCGTACTGCGGCTGCTCGCGATGCGGTTCCACTGGCGAGCGCCGCGTGCGTGGCACCGGCGGTCGACGGCTGGTGGGGAAGAGGCCGACGGGTAGAGCCGGTTGTGGTCGTCGTGCCGTCGCCCGTCTTCCCCCGCCCGCGTCGTCGTGAGGAGGAACGGCGTACCGGTAGCGCTCATTCTTTGAGGAGGATGATCGACTCTGCTGCGCAATTCCTCGGGGCCGCTGGACTGCACTCCGCGACCTGCGG
>NZ_JAVFVX010000144.1:0-15201 GCF_033441795.1 Streptomyces sp. ADMS
GGATCACCGGCCGTTCGAACTCCCCCGCCACCTCACGGAAGATGTGCACGGCCTCGGACTCCAGCGAGTCCAGATGCGACAGCGCGAACCCGCTCACACGAGCCCCCGCTCCGCCAGTACCGAGTACACCGCGTCCGCCGACTGTGCCGGGGTCTGTTCCTGTGTCCGCAGAGTCAGCGACGGGTCCTCCGGCGGCTCGTACGGATCGTCGACGCCGGTCAGACCGGTCAGCCGGCCCGCCGCCTGGCGGGCGTACAGGCCCTTCACGTCCCGCTCGCTGCACACCTCGACCGGGGTCGCGACATGCACCTCGATGTACGGCGTCCGGCTCGCGTCGTGCCGTTTGCGCACGGCCTCGCGGCTGTCGGCGTACGGGGCGATCACCGGGACGACGGACAGGACGCCGTTGCGGGCGAGCACCTCGGAGACGAGCCCGATGCGCTGGACGTTGGTGTTGCGGTCCTCTCGGGAGAAGCCGAGGCCCGCGGAGAGGAAGCGGCGGATCTCGTCGCCGTCGAGGACCTCCACCCGGTGTCCCTCGGTGCGCAGCCGGTCGCGGAGCAGCTGGGCGATCGTCGTCTTGCCCGCGCTCGGCAGCCCGGTGAGCCAGACGGTGGCTCCCTGAGCCCTGGTGGGTCTCGTGGGCCCGGCCGTAGTGGTCATACGCAACAGTCCTCGTTTCTCTCCCGGCGTGCGGCCCCCCGGACGCTAGGTAAGAAACCTTAGAAGAGGCGAAGAGGAAGCTGAGGGTTCCGTTAGTGACGCCTGATGTGGCCGAGGTCACACGTGACGAACCGGGTCACTCGCGTCACAGTCCGGCGAATGCCGCCCCCGCGTCCCGCAGCCGTGCGTGCAGGCCCTCGAAGACGGCCGCCGAGCGGACGCCCGGCCAGTCCGCCGGGAGCAGATGGGTGGGCAGGCCGGGGTCGGTGTACGGCAGGTGGCGCCAGGAGTCCAGGGCCAGCAGGTAGTCGCGGTACGCCTCGTCGGGCGGGGTGTCCTCGCGCTTCTCCCAGTCGCGCAGCATGCCCGAGTGGCGGTCGAGGAAGGCCTCGTGCTCCTTGGCGATCGCGGCCAGGTCCCACCAGCGGGAGACCGCCTCGACCGTCGCCGCGAAGCCCAGATGCTCACCGCGGAAGAAGTCGACGTACGGGCCGAGCCGCAGCCGCTCCAGAGTGTGGCGGGTCTCCTCGTAGAGGCGGGCCGGAGCGATCCACACGCCCGGGGCCGCGGTGCCGAAGCCGAGTCCGGCCAGGCGGGAACGCAGGACATGGCGCTTCTGGCGCTCCGACTCGGGGACGGAGAACACGGCGAGGATCCAGCCCTCGTCGGGCGGGGGAGGAGCGGCGGCGTACACACGCCGGTCCCCGTCGTCCAGCAGTTGGCGGGCGTCCGGCGAGAGTTCGTACCCGGCCGCGCCCTGGGCCGTCCGGGCGGGCAGGAGCAGGCCGCGCCGCTTCAGCCGGGACACGGACGACCGTACGGAGGGCGCGTCGACGCCGACCGCGGCGAGAAGCCGGATCAGCTCGGCGACGGGTACCGGGCCGGGCATGAAACGGCCGTACGCGCCGTAGAGCGTGACGATGAGAGACCGAGGGGCGTGCTGTTCCGACACGTTGATCATTTTAGGCCGCCGGAATCACTACTGGTCGCCATTTCCGCTGGTCAAATACCTCCGGTGGTTGATTTTCGGTCAAGATCACTTCATGTGGGAGTGGGTGGGGCTGTGTGGGAATGAGTGGGGAACCGGATGGGTTCAGGTCGGCGTGGGGTCGGTGCGCAGCCGGAAGTGCTGGAGTTTCCCGGTGGCCGTCCGGGGCAGCGCCTTGGTGAGGCCGTCGACGGCCCGGCTGTCGCACAGCGCGTGCCGCACCTGCGCGATCTCGCACATGGTCCTCAGCTCGTGCGGACGCTGCTGGGCCAGCACGGTGACCGCGACCGCGCCCGCCTTCAGCACCGCCAGCCAGCAGGCCGCGAGCCAGGGTGTGGTGGGCCCGCGCAGGAGGACACGGTTGCCGGGTACGACCCCGAGATCCCTGGTCAGGACATGCGCGACCCGGTCGACGCGGGTGTGCAGCTCGCCGTACGTCCACACCTCGCCGGCGGCGGTACGGAACGCCGGGCGCCCGGGGGCGGGGCCGCCCAGCAGCTCGGCCGCGCAGTTCAGCCGGTCGGGGTAGCGCACCTCGGACAGGTCGAAGCGGAGGCGGGGCCACTGGTCCGGGGGGCGGGAGATGGTCGCGCGCGAAGGTGTCGACGTGCGCCGAGGGGGTCCGCCGGGCGGGGTCGGCGCGGTCCTCGGGAACCCTGCCGTACCCGGGCTGTGCGGGGTGCATCGGGTCCATGGCGTCCATCGGCGGTTCGCCCCCTTGCCATCGTGGGCGTACTGGTGGGCTCGCCCCGAGAGCGTATCGCGTTGGTGACGACAGTCAACGGTACGCGATACCGTCGGGAAGGGGCCGCGAACGACGGTCTCCGAGGGAGGACCGGCGATGCCCGCATTCTCGCTCGAACCGGCACAGGCCGCCTGGGGTCGTCTTCGCCCGTACGACACCGGGGGCCGGGGCCCGTGGAGTCACGGCCTTCCTGATCCCCGCCGACCGGCCGGCCTCACGGCAGCGCCCTCGACATGCTCTCCCCGCACCCCATCGGCGCCCTCACCTTCGACGCCGTACCGGTGACGGCGGACGACGTCACCGGCGAACCCGACCGCGGATTCCGGGTCGCCATGGGCACGTTGAACCTGTTCCGGCCGAGCGTCGGCGCCTTCGCGGTCGGCATGGCCCGGGCTGTCCTGGACGCCACCCTCGCCCACACCTGCCGGACGGGACGCGTTCGGCGGCAAGCTGAAGGACCTCCAGGCCGTCGCCCACCAGGTCGCCGAGATGGCCCTGCGCACGGAGGCGGCCCGGCTGATGGTCTACGCGGCGGCGGCGGCGTACGACGAGGGCGCCCAGGGTGTCCCCGGACGAGCCGCGATGGCGAAGCTCCTGGCCACCGAGACCGCGCAGTACGTCGTCGACGCGGCCGTCCAGCTGCACGGCGCGCGGGCGCTGCGGCGCGGGCATCTCCTCGAACACCTCTACCGGGAGGTACGGGCACCGCGTATCCACGAGGGGGCAAGCGAGGTCCAACGGGCGGTCATCGCCAAGGAGTTGTACAAGGAGCCGGACGCGACGGGGGAGGTTCTGTGACCGCCGAGCGCGTCAATCCGGCGGGTCTCTCGCCGCCCGCCGGCTTCTCGCACGCCGTAGTCGCCACCGGTTCCCGGGTGGTGTTTCTCGCGGGGCAGACCGCGCTCGACGCCGACGGGAAGATCGTGGGGGACGCGCTGCCCGGGCAGTTCGAGCGGGCCCTCGGAAATCTGCTCGCCGCACTGCACGCGGCCGGCGGTACGCCCGCCGACCTGGCCCGGGTCACGGTGTACGCCACCGACGTCGCCGACTACCGCGCCCAGGCCCCTCGACTCGGCCGGATCTGGAGGAGGCTGGCGGGGCGCGAGTATCCGGCGATGGCGGTCGTCGGGGTCGTGCGGCTCTGGGACGAACGGGCCCTGGTGGAACTCGACGGCTTCGCGGTGCTTCCGTAGGAGGTCAGAGCTTGCTCAGGCCGCGGTCGTCAGACGGTGCGGGGAGACCACGCTGCCGTCGGGCAGCAGCTCGCCGGTGTCGTCGAAGACGATCGCGCCGTTGCACAGAAGGTTCCAGCCCTGCTCGGGGTGGAAGGCGATGATGAGCGCGGCGTCCCGGTCGGGACGGTCGACCGAGGGGCACGGGGGCTGGTGTGAACACATGGTGTGCCTCCGGATCGGATGCTGGTGCTCGGGTACTCGCCTGCGATGGTTCCTTGCCACTCCTGACGATGCCCGTGCCGGGGGCCCGGCGCCAAGTCGTGCCGAGGAAGCGTGACAGCACGCGGACGTGCTGTGACACCACCCTGACATTCGGAGAGGATCCGGAATCGGAAAGGATCCCGCGTTCGACAAGCGGGGCAGTCGGCGCGCACGACTCGCCGACGAAGGGGTGACGATCACGCGTGCGGGCGCGTGGGGCCAGTACCTGTGGAGTCCCCCCAAGGAGGTTCTCCATGTCACTGTCCCTCTCGTCCCTCTCCCGCGCCGCGGCCGTCGCCGCCGGTGCCCTCCTGCTGACCGTGGCCCAGGCCGCGGCGACGGCGGCCGCGGACGAGGGCTTCGACCAGGTGACGGTCGAGTCCGGCACCATCACGCAGGACGGCGAGCTCACCCTCGGCGGCAGCTACCGCTGCCTCAGCACCGGAGGTTCCGTCCGTGTCGCGGCCTCCATCGAGCGCGGCGAGAACGTCTGGCACGGCATGGACAGCATCCCCGCGAGCTGTGACGGTTCCTGGCACCAGTGGTCCGGCACCAAGGCCACCGAGCCGGACGCGTACGAGCCCGGCCCGGTGCGTGTGAAGACCAGCCTGGTGGAGTTCCGCCGCTCGGGCCTCATCCCGCTGCCGACCGTCCACTCGGAGCGGATCCAGGAGATCGTCCTCACGGCGGCCTGATCCGCACCACCGACGCGACGGAGCTGACCGGTGACCGTACTGCGGACCGGTCAGCTCCCGCATTCATGCCTCGACCTCGTCGGACGTACGGCGCAGTCAGGCCGACAGATTCTCGTGACCGTCCGCCGTCACCAGGATGTCGTCCTCGATCCGGACCCCGACGCCCCGGTACTCCGCCGGCCCCGGCAGGTCGTCCGGTGGAAGTACAGGCCCCGGCTCGACCGTGACCGTCGGCATACAGCCCGGTACGCGACGTGGAGCAGTCGTGCACATCCAGGCCGAGCATGCGACCGGTGCCCGCCATGGTGAAGTGGCGGGTCGCCCTCCGGGAGGGACACCTGCGGGCCCTTCTTCGGCTTGAGGTCAGGTCGGCGGCGGCGGGCGGGTCAAGTCCAGGCGTCCTTGGCGCGAATGGGAACATGTGACATTGTACTGGCGTGAGTAAGCGACTGACCTGCGATGTTGTGGTCATCGGCGCCGGAATGGTGGGTGCCGCCTGCGCCCTGTACCTCGCCCGGGCGGGCCTGGTGACCCTCGTCCTCGACCGGGGTCCGGTGGCCGGCGGCACCACCGGCGCCGGCGAGGGCAACCTCCTCGTCTCCGACAAGGAGCCGGGGCCCGAACTTGACCTCGCGCTGCTCTCCGCCCGCCTCTGGCACGACCTCGCCGCCGAGCCCGGTATGGGCGGCGCCGTCGAGTTCGAGGCGAAGGGCGGGATCGTCGTCGCCTCCGACGCCGCGGGCATGGCCGCGCTGACCGGGTTCGCCGCCGGACAGCGGGCGGCGGGCGTCGAGGCCGAGGTGGTCGGCGCCGGGCGACTCGCCGACCTGGAACCGCACCTGGCCTCCGACCTCGCGGGCGGCGTCCGGTATCCACAGGACTGCCAGGTGATGCCCTCCCTCGCCGCCGCCCAGGTCGTCCGGGCGGCCCGGCGGGCCGGAGCCGCCCTGTACACCGGCACGGCCGTCACGGACATCCTGCGCGCACCGGACGGCTCCGTGCGCGGAGTCAGGGCGGCGGGGCACGGCGACATCCACGCCCCGGTCGTCGTCAACGCGGCCGGCACCTGGGGTGGCGAGGTCGCCGCACTGGCCGGGGTGCGCCTGCCCGTGCTGCCACGACGCGGCTTCGTCCTGGTCACCGAACCGCTGCCGCCCGGCACCGTCCGGCACAAGGTGTACGCCGCCGACTACGTGGCCGATGTCGGCAGCGGAGACGCCGGGCTCCAGTCCTCGGCGGTCGTCGAGAGCACGGCCGGCGGGCCGGTGCTGATCGGGGCCAGCCGCGAACGGGTCGGCTTCGACCGGACCTTCTCCCTCCCCGTCGTACGCCGCCTGGCCGCCCAGGCAACGGCCCTCTTCCCGGTCCTCGGCACGGTCCACGCGATGCGCGCCTACCTGGGCTTCCGCCCCTATCTGCCGGACCACGTGCCGGCCATCGGGGCCGATCCCCGGGTGCCGGGGCTCTACCACGCGTGCGGTCACGAGGGGGCGGGGATCGGGCTCTCGGTCGGTACGGGGCACCTGATCGGGCAGTCGTTGACGGGCCGGCCGCCCGATCTGGACCTCACACCGTTCCGTCCGGACCGCTTCGAGGAGAAGCAGGAGAAGGACGTCAAGGAGAAGGACTTCGGAGAGAAGGAGGCGGGGAAACGATGAAGAGGACCCCCCTGGAGCTGGTCCGGGCACAGCCCGGACCGGCACACATGGTCACCGTCGACGGGCGCGAGATCGCCGCACTGCCCGGCCAGACCGTCGCCGCCGTGCTCTGGTCGGCGGGCATCACCTCCTGGCGGGCCACCCGGGGCAGCGGTGCGCCGCGCGGGATCTTCTGCGGCATCGGCGTCTGCTTCGACTGCCTCGTCACCGTCAACGACCGCCCCAACCAACGGGCCTGCCTCGTCCCGGCCACGCCAGGAGACGCGATCCGCACCCAGGAAGGCACCGGCCATGACGAACTCGGCTAGCGCCTCGCTCGCGGTCGTCGGCGCCGGCCCGGCAGGCCTCGCCGCCGCTCTGACGGCGGCCGACCGGGGTGTACGCGTCGTACTCCTCGACTCGGGCGCGCAGGCGGGCGGACAGTTCTACCGGCAGCCCGCGGCGGCGCTGAGGGCACGCAGACCGCAGGCGCTGCACCACTCCTGGGGCACCTGGGAGAGGCTGCGGGACCGGCTGGCGGCACATGTCGCGGCAGGTCGGGTAACTCACCTGTCCGATCGTCATGTCTGGTTCGTGGAGAAGGAGTTCGAGGGCGGCAGCGGGTTCGGTGTGCATGCCCTCCTCGGTCCCGGGCAGACAGGGTCGGAGACCGTCACCGCCGACGCCGTCCTCCTCGCCACCGGCGGCTACGAGAAGGTGCTGCCCTTCCCCGGCTGGACCCTCCCCGGTGTGGTCACCGCGGGGGGCGCCCAGGCGATGCTCAAGGGCGGGCTCGTCCTGCCGGGCCGTACGGTGGTCGTCGCGGGGACCGGGCCGCTGCTGATGCCGGTCGCGGCCGGCCTCGCCGCGGCGGGCGCCGACGTCGCCGCGTACGTCGAGTCCACGCACCCCGCCGACTTCGTACGGCACACCGCGACGCTCGCCGCCAACCCGGCGAAGGTCGCCGAGGCCGCCCAGTACGCGGCCCAACTGCTGCGCCACAACGTTCCCGTGACGGTACGTCACACTGTTGTCGCCGCACACGGCACCGACCGCGTCGAGGCCGTCACCGTCGCCGCCCTGGACACGCACGGCCGGGCCAGGCCGGCCACCGAGCGGCGGATCGCCTGCGACACCCTGGCCGTCGGACACGGCATGCTCGCGCACACCGACCTCGCCGAGGCCCTGGGATGCGCGATCGACGTCACCGCCGACCCCTTCGTCCTCACCGACGCGGAGCAGCGCACCGACGTCCACGGCGTCTGGGCGGCGGGCGAGGCAACCGGCGTCGGGGGAGCGGATCTCGCCCTGGCCGAGGGCGAGATCGCCGGCCACTCGATCGCCGCCCGGCTGACGGGAGCCCCGCCGTCTCCCGCCGACTGGACGACGGCGGCCCGGACCCGTACGAGGCTGCGCGGGTTCTTCGCAGCCGTCAGCGCCGCCTGCACCCCGCCCGCGCACTGGGCGGAACAGGTCACCGACGACACCGTCGTCTGCCGCTGCGAGGAGGTCACGGCAGCCGAAGTCCGGGAAGCCGTCGAAGAGCTGGGCGCGACCGACCTGCGCGCCGTCAAGCTCCTCACCCGCGCCGGCATGGGCTGGTGCCAGGGGCGGATCTGCGCCCCCGGTGTCGCCGGGACCGCCGGCTGCCCGACGGGCCCGGCCAAGCGGCCGTTCGCCCGGCCGGTACCGCTCGGCGTGCTGGCCAAGGAGCCCGAACACCCCTGACCCGGCAGGCAAGTTGCCCACAGCCCACCCCACCGATCCGAAAGCCGAGGCTCCCATGAGCAGTACCGCCCCCACCCCTGTCTGGCGCGGCGTCCTCGTCGCCACCGCGCTGCCGTTGAACGACGACCTGAGCGTCAACTTCGAGGCCTACGCGGACCATTGCCGCTGGCTCGTCGAGAACGGCTGCGACGGCGTCGTACCGAACGGCTCGCTCGGCGAGTACCAGGTGCTCACCACGGAGGAGCGGGCGAAGGTCGTCGAGACCGCGGTCGCCGCGATCGGCGGAGACAGGGTCATGCCGGGCGTGGCCGCCTACGGCTGTGCCGAGTCGGCCCGCTGGGCCGCGCAGGCCAGGGACGCCGGCTGCGCCGCCGTCATGCTGCTGCCGCCCAACGCCTACCGGGCCGACGAGCGCGCGGTGCTCGCGCACTACGCCGCCGTCGCCGAGGTCGGTATCGACATCGTGGCGTACAACAACCCGATCGACACCAAGGTCGACCTCACCCCCGAACTGCTGGCCAAGCTGCACGCGGCCGGACACATCAAGGGCGTGAAGGAGTTCTCCGGCGACACCCGGCGCATCTACCAGCTCCAGGAACTCGCCCCGGAACTCGACGTGTTGATCGGCGCCGACGACGTCCTGCTGGAACTGGCCCTGGCCGGGGCGGTGGGCTGGGTCGCCGGTTACCCCAACGCCCTGCCCCGGGCGACGGTCGAGCTGTACCGCGCCGCCGTGGCGGGCGACCTGGCCACCGCCCTGCCGCTCTACCAGCAGCTGCACGCCCTCCACCGCTGGGACTCCAAGGTCGAGTTCGTACAGGCGATCAAGCTGTCGATGGACGTCGTCGGCCGCCACGGCGGTCCGGTCCGCCCGCCCCGGATGCCGCTGCTGCCGGACCAGGAGAAGGCGGTCCGCGAGGCCACAGAGAAGGCCGTCGCCCTCGGCCTCGCCTGAGCCCCACACCGCCGACCTGAGAGGATCGCCCCCATGCGCAGCAAACTCGTCCTGCACGCCGTCGACTCGCACACCGAGGGCATGCCGACGCGGGTCGTCACCGGCGGAATCGGCACCATCCCCGGCGACACCATGAACGAACGCCGGCTGTGGTTCCGCGAACACCGGGACGACGTACGGAACTTCCTGATGAACGAGCCGCGCGGCCACGCCGCCATGAGCGGGGCGATCCTTCAGCCGCCGACCCGGCCCGACTGTGACTACGGCGTCGTCTACATCGAGGTCTCCGGTTATCTGCCGATGTGCGGCCACGGGACCATAGGCGTGGCGACCGTCCTCGTCGAGACCGGTATGGTCCCGGTCGTCGAGCCGGTCACCACCATCCGCCTCGACACCCCGGCCGGGCCGGTCGTCGCCGAGGTGGCGGTGGAGAACGGCGCGGCCAAGGCGGTCACGATCCGCAACGTGCCCTCGTTCGCCGTCGAGCTGGGCCGCAAGGCGACCCTCGCCGACGGCCGCACCGTCACGTACGACCTCGCCTTCGGCGGCAACTTCTACGCCATCCTGCCCCTCGACGAGTTCGGCCTGCCCTTCGAACGTGAGCGGAGGGACGACATCCTCGCCGCCGGACTCGCCCTGATGGACGCGATCAACGCAGACAGTGCCCCCGTACACCCGGAGAACCCGACCATCAACGGCGTCCATCACGTCTATCTGGCGGCCCCCGGCTCGACCGCCGCCCGGTCCCGGCACGCGATGGCCGTCCACCCAGGCTGGTTCGACCGCTCGCCCTGCGGCACCGGCACCTCCGCCCGCATGGCCCAGCTGCACGCGCGCGGTGAACTCCCGCTGCACCAGGACTTCCTGAACGAGTCCTTCATCGGTACGTCGTTCACCGGGCGGCTCGTGGAAAGCACGGAGGTCGCCGGACGCCCCGCCGTGGTGCCCACGATCACCGGCCGCGCCTGGATCACCGGCACCGCCCAGTACCTGCTGGACCCGGACGACCCGTTCCCGGCCGGGTTCGTACTCTGACACCGCACGATCCGAGATCCAGCCAGGAGAACCCATGGCCGCTCAACGCAGCGGGCCCGCCCTGCCCAGCCTCGGCGGGCCGCGCCCCAGTTACCGGGCGAGCGTCGCCGACGCGCTGAGGGCCGCACTCGTCGCCGGTGAACTGCGGCCCGGCGAGGTCTACTCGGCGCCCTCGCTCGCCGCCCGCTTCGGCGTCTCGGCGACCCCGGTGCGCGAGGCCATGCTCGACCTGGTGAAGGAGGGCATGGTCGATCCCGTGCCCAACAAGGGTTTCCGGGTCACCACGGTCTCCGAGCGGCAGCTCGACGAGTACACCCACATCCGGTCGCTGATCGAGATCCCGATCACCGTCGGCCTCGCCGCGACCGCCGATCCGGCCGCCCTCGAAGCGCTGCGCACGCACGCGGAGGAAAGTGTGGCCGCGGCGGACAGCGGCGACCTCATCGCCCATGTCGAGGCCGACCGCCGCTTCCACCTGGGACTGCTCGCCCTCGCCGGCAACGAGCACCTGGTAGAGGTCGTCGGCGACCTGCGCAAACGGTCCCGGCTGTACGGGCTGACCGCACTGGCCGAGCGCGGCCTGCTGAAGTCCACCGCCGCTGAGCACCTGGAGATCCTCGACGCGCTCCTGGCCCGGGACGCGGAGCGCGTACGGACCGTGATGACCCGGCATCTGGGCCATGTCCGCGGCGACTGGGCCCACTGAATCCCCCTGGACGCCACCGGCCCTCCTGCACGAATGGCGTACGCGAACTCCCCGTGCGCGTTCGGACGTGTTCGGTTGTTGCCGTCCGGGCGCCGGGAGGACACTGAAGCCATGGCCTCCGCGCACGCTGACGACGAACACCAGGACGGACACGACCTGGTGATACAGGCGTTCCGGCAGGCGTCGTACTCGATGTCCGTCTTCGACGTCGAGCAGCGCTACCGGACGCTCAACGACGTGGCCTGCCAGGTGATGGGCGTCGGAGAGGACGAGCTGCTCGGCCGGGCCTTCCCGTACGGCGTGCCGGATGACGTCGAGCAGCGCGGCATGCTGGCGGCCCTGCGGGACGTGGCCGCCACGGGCAAGCCCACGCACTACGAGAGCTTCACACGGGCGCCCTCCGGGATCCGCGAGCACGCCTGGAACCTGGAGCTGTGGCCCGTCCGGGACGCCTCCGGCGAGGTGTGCGCGGTCGGGATGGCCGCGTTCGACAGCAGCGAGCAGCACTGGGCGCGGCAGCGGCTGGCGGTGCTCGACGAGGCGGCCGTCTCGATCGGCACCAGCCTGGACCTCGACCGCACCGCCCAGGAACTCGCCGACCTGGTCGTACCCCGGTTCGCCGACTTCGCCGGCGTCGACCTGCTGGAGGCGGTCATGCGCGGCGACGAGCCCGCCGAGGCCGACCCGGACGGCGAGGTCGTACTGCGCCGCCTCGCCCACGCCTCCGGGCCTGCCTGGGCGCCCGGCGCCGTGCTCGGCCCGGGTACCACCGACACGTACCCGCCGTACTCCCCGCCCGCCCGGGCGCTGCGCACCGGTCAGCCGGTGCTCAGCAGGAGCGGATCCCCCGACTTCGGCCACTGGATGGCGGGGGCAACCGAACGGGCCGAGAGGCTGCGCGGAGTCGTCGTCACCTCGCTGGTCGCGGTACCGCTCATCGCGCGCGGCAGGACACTCGGCGTCGCCGTCCTGCTGCGGACCCGGCCCGACGTCTTCAACGAGGACGACTTCACCCTGGCCAAGGAGCTGGCGAGCCGTGCCGCCCTCTGCGTCGACAACGCCCGCCGCTACACGCGGGAGCGCACCACCGCGCTCGCCCTCCAGGAGAGCCTGCTGCCACGCGGCCCCTCCCGGCAGTCGGCGGTGGACGTCGCCTCCCGCTATCTGCCCACCGACTCACGCGCCGGCATCGGCGGCGACTGGTTCGACGTCATCCCCCTCTCTGGCGCCCGCGTCGGCCTCGTCGTCGGCGATGTGGTCGGCCACGGCATCCAGGCGTCGGCGACCATGGGCAGGCTGCGTACGGCGGTCCAGACCCTCGCCGACGTCGACCTGCCGCCGGACGAACTCCTGGCCCACCTCGACGACCTCGTTTTGCGCCTCGCCGCCGACGACGAGAGCGCCGCCGGCGGAGACCGGGTGGCCGTCAGTGCCACCGGCGCGACCTGCCTGTACGCGGTCTACGACCCGGTCTCCCGTGAGCTGGCCGTCGCCAGCGCAGGCCACCCGCCACCCCTGGTGGTCCTGCCGGACGGTGACACCCAGGTCCTGGACGTCGGCGTCGGCCCGGTGCTCGGAGTGGGCGGTCTGCCCTTCGAGACCACCGAGATCCAGCTGCCGGAGGGCAGCCTCGTCGCCCTGTTCACGGACGGCCTGGTCGAGGCCGCCGGGCGCGACCCGGACCTCGGAACCACCCTGCTGACCCGCACCCTGGCCGACGGCCACACGACCGGGGTCCCGCTTGAGGACCGCTGCGACCAGGTCCTGTCCGCCCTGCTGCCCACGTACCCGAACGACGACATCGCCCTGGTCCTGGCCCGCACCCGCGCCCTGGACGCCGGCCACGTCCGGGTCTGGGACCTGCCCGCCGACTTCGAGGTGGTCGCCGAGGCACGCAGACGGGCCGTCACCCAGCTGGAGGAGTGGGGGCTGGAGGAGGCCGCCTTCGTCACCGAACTGGTCGTCAGTGAACTGGTCACCAACGCGATCCGCTACGGCGCCGACCCGATCCAGCTCCGGCTGATCCACGACCGTACGCTCATCTGCGAGGTCTCCGACGGCAGTTCGACGTCACCGCACCTGCGCCGGGCCAGGATCTTCGACGAGGGCGGCCGGGGCCTGCTCCTGGTCGCCCAGCTCACCACCAGCTGGGGCACCCGGCACACCAGGAACGGCAAGACGATCTGGGCGGAACAGGCGCTGACCTGACGGTTTCCGCCACCCTCAGGCCACGGCCGTACCGCCCGTGGCCCGCAGCCGCTGCGGCACCGCCCACCACTGGTCCGGCCGGTCCACCACCACGGCCCCCGGCCCGGTCTCGATGAACCGGGCGAGCCGGAAGAGGTAGGCCGCGATGCCCGCCGCGCCCTGCATCCACGCGGTGCCCGGGGGCAGCAGCGGGGGCTCCTGACGGTGTTCGAGGAAGCGCCAGCGGGCGCCCGCCTCGTCCCTGACCGCCCGGTCCACCAACGCGTCGCCCATCCCACGCGCCGCCCGCACGAGGGTCTCCGCGGTGTCCGTGTCGCCGCTGTCCTGCGCCGCGTCCAGGAGTACGTCGCCCACGCCCGCCGTGCCGCAGCAGCGGCCGTCGTTGTCCCAGAAGCCGGGGCGCAGGCGCTGCGGGACGCCCGAGGTGAGGATCGAGGTCAGACAGCGCTGCCGCAGCTCGCCGGCACCGAGGCCCGACACCTCCGTCACGCCCGCGTGTGCCAGCGCCGCGAACAGGTGCGAGGTGCCCGCCGGACCGTGGCACCACGTGTACGTCACCGGCTCCACCTCCCGCTTCGACGGCGGGACCGTGTGCGGAACGACGAACCCGCCGTTGTCCAACAGGCCTGTGGACAGGACGTGTCGGACTCCCTGGACCGCGGCTTCCACGAAGTCCTTCCGGCCCAGCGCCGCCCCCGCCACGGCCAGCGCCGAGGCCACCCCGGCGGTGCCGTGGGAGTAGTTCGGTGCCCGCCACTCCGTGGTCGTCCCGATGCCCCAGTCCAGGCCCGCCTCCGTACGGTCCGCCGTTCGCAGCAGTGCCTCGCAGCCCGTCGTGGCGATCGACTCCGCGAACTCGCCCCCCGCCCAGACAGCGGTGAGGACCACGCCCGCGGTGCCCATGACGATGTCGTTGAGGGGTGCGTCGGAACCGGCTTCGAAGTCGACGGTGGTCCGCCAGCCGTCGGGGGTGGTCAGCTCGGCCAGCCTCCGCAGCGCGACCGACTCCGAGCCCGGGGCGAGCAGCCTCAGCGCCGTCACGTCACCGGCCAGGCCTTCGTACAGCGAGGGTTCCGTCCGGTCCCGGGCCGCCGACGACAGCCTGGTGACGATGCCGGTCGCCAACGACCGCTCCCGGTCGGTGGGTTCGCGGTACCGCGCGATCTCCGCCAGCACGGGGGCCAGACCCGCGATCCCCGAGTACAGACAGTCCCGGTCCTCCGAGGGCGTCGTGTCCGCGTCCTCGGACACCGTCTCCGGCAGCCACGGGCCGTCGTCGTCGCGGATCCGGTCCAGCACCCACGACCAGGCGGCCTCGGCCAGGTCCCGATAACCGTCGTACGGACCGCTGGCATCGCTCGCGTTGTTCATCTCCGGCACCCGGTCACGCTACAACCGCACGCCCGCCGCCGGCAGGCGCCCACCCGCGGCGCCGCGGTGCTCCCGCTCCGCCGCCGTGGTCATGAGTAGGGAAAACCTGTTCATACCGGGTGCGGGGGCGGCGGCTTCGGCCCGGTGGGAAGGACCCATGGCGGAGAGCACGACCCCCGCCGGGGACATGGACGATGTTGAGCGGACCATGACGTTCTGGGTGGAGGCGCCAATCTAGTCCGCCCTGCCTTCCCGGGGGTGGTGCGTCCTCCGGCCGGATACACGGCATGATCAGTGGATGGGAGCCGTAGAGGACGAGAGTGGCGGTGGCGAGATGGCGGAGCGGGCGGAGATCTCGTCGCCGGAGGAGGCGGCGAACAACGCGCTGGTGCTGGCGTTCGGGCGGTTGCAGGGCGCGGCCAACCGGCTGGAGTACATCCTCGGACGGTCGCTGGAGCAGGAGTGCGGCATCAGTCACCTCATGTTCGAGGTGCTGCTCATCCTGGGGCGGGCGGGAGGGCCCGGTCTGTCCATGCGGGCCGTCGCCCAGGAGCAGGTGCTGACCACGGGTGGTGCGACGCGTCTGGTGGACCGGATGGAGGCGGCCGGGCTCGTCGAGCGCGCCGAGGACCCGGACGACCGGCGTGGCCGGCTGGTGCGGCTGACGCGGCTGGGGGAGGAGACCGCGGTGCGGGCCTCCCGGCTGCATGTGGAGAACATACGGCGGTATTTCGTGGCGCCACTGCCTCCCGAGGACTGGGATCGGTTCACCGAGGACCTGCGCATCCTCAGCCACAACGCGCGGGACGAACTGCCCCGCCTGCCCTGAGTTCGCGGGCGTGAGTGTGTCGGGTGCCACAGCTGTGACACAGGTGCGAGGAAATACCTGACAAGTCAGTTACTGTTTCCTCGGGTGAAGCGCTCGCATTCCGCGGACGCCACACCCCTGCCGAGGTCCTCCATGAAGCTCGTCTACGCCTTCGACGCCTACTGCGGCTGGTCGCACGGTTTCTCCGGAACGCTGCGCGAGGTCG
>NZ_JAVFVX010000145.1:0-4026 GCF_033441795.1 Streptomyces sp. ADMS
CTCGGTGCTCCGGGCGGCTGTTCCTGCGGGTCCAGCGAATTGCGCAGCAGAGTCTACGCCGAGTACAAAACCGTGCCACCCGCTCGGTACCGAGTGGCACACTCATCACCTTCCCCGTTCTGCTCGCCACCGGCCTGACGCCCGTCACCGCCACGGTCTCCAACGCGCTCGGGCTGATCCCCGGCTCCATCAGCGGAGCCATCGGCTACCGGAAGTTCAAGGGGCAGGGCCGGCGCCTCCTGAAACTGGGCGTCGGCGCCCTGGTGGGCGGCCTCACGGGCGCCACGCTCCTGCTGGCCCTGCCTGCCTCCGCGTTCGAGATGATCATGCCGGTCCTGGTGGGCCTGGCACTTGTCCTGGTCGCGCTGCAGCCCCCGATCAGCAGGAGTGTGCGGCGCCGCCGCAGCCGCACCGGTCACTCCGGCCGCCGCGACGGTGGCCCGCTGTTGCTCACGGGCCTGACCCTCGCGAGCGCGGCGGCTACTTCGCCGCCGCTCAGGGGATCATCTACATGTCCCTGATGGGCATGCTCCTCGACGAGACGTTGCAACGCCTCAACGCTGCGAGGAACGTCCTCGCCGCCGTGGTCAACACCGTCGCCGCGTCTTATTCCTCTTCGCGGCGGACTTCGACCGGACGGCCGTATCGCTGATCGCGGTGGGTTCCGCGATCGGCGGCCAGATCGGATCCACCGTGGGCCGCCGCTTCAGTCCCGCGGTGCTGCGGACCCTCATCGTGACGATCGGCACCGTGGCCATCGTTCAGTTGCTGCTGAAGTGAGCCGTTGGACAGGCGTGCGGGTCACGTGGTGAAGCGGTGGCTGCCGGACTCGACCCGGTACACCACGCAGCCGTCCTCCTGCCGCAGCAACGTCGCGCGGGTGTGGGTGACCTCCTCCGGAGCAGCCGCCGGGATCCATACCTCGGCGGTCGTGTTGGGCGGCACGACGCACGTCAGGGCGAAGCCGCCGGCCCGCTGTTGCCACCGTGTGGAGACCGGGCCGTAGACCGAGGCGAACGTGGATCGGGCGGTGGTGACGTCGCCGCCCGGGCGCGGACGGACGACGATCTCGCGGTAGCCGGGACGGCCCGCCGCGATACCGGCGATGTTCGTGTACATCCACTCCCCCACCGAGCCGTAGGCGTAGTGGTTGAAGGAGTTCATGCCCGCGTCCTGGAAGCTGCCGTCGGGCCGGATGGAGTCCCAGCGTTCCCACATGGTGGTGGCGCCCCTGTCGGTCTGATAGCCCCAGCTGGGGAAGGAGCGTTGCTGGAGCAGCCGGTACGCGACGTCGGTGTGGCCGGTGTCGGTGAGGACGGGCAGCAGCCGGGGCGTACCGAGGAATCCCGTCGACAGGTGCCAGTCCTTGGCCTCTATGAGCGCGACGAGACGGTCGGCTGCCGCACCCCGCAGCGCGTCCGGCAGCAGGTTCATCGACAGGGCGAGGACATAGGCCGTCTGTGTGTCGCCCTTCACCCTGCCGTCGGCGGTGACATAGGCGTTCTGGAACGCTGCCCGTATGCGTGTGAAGAGGTCGAGGTAGGGGGTGGAGTCCTTGCCGAGTTCGGCGGCCGTCCGGGCCGCGAGGTCGGCGCTGTGCGCGAAGTAGGCGGTGGCGACCACGTCCTTGGGCGTCTCGTCCAAGATGTTCAGCCAGTCGCCGTATCCCGCGTCCGGACGCAACAGGCCGGTGCTGTTCCTCTCCAGGTACGCCAGCCATGCCTGGATGGACGGCCAGGCATCCTCCAGTACCTGCCGGTCCCCGTACGCCTGGTACAGGGACCAGGGAACCGTGACGCCCGCGTCGCCCCATCCGGCGACGCCGTTGCCGACCGTGCCGACCATCGGCGCCACGTCGGTGAAGGCGCCCTGGGCGGTCTGGGCGTCGCGCAGGTCCACGAGCCACTTGGTGAGGAAGCGGGCCGATTCCATGGTGTACGCGGCCGTGGGTGCGAAGACGTTGATGTCACCCGTCCACCCGAGGCGCTCGTCGCGCGCGGGGGTGTCCGTCGGCACGGAGAGGAAGTTGCCGCGTTGCCCCCAAGTGATGTTGCTGTGCAGCTTGTTGAGCATCGGGACGTCGGTCTCGAACTCGAAGGTGAAGGGCGCGGAGGTGTGCATGACGCGACCGGTCACGGCTTTCGCCGAGGGGGTGCCGGGGAACCCGGTCACCTCGACGTAACGGAAGCCGTGGAAGGTGAAGCGCGGCTCGTACATCTCCTCGCCGCCGCCCTTGAGGGTGTACGTGTCGGTGGCCGTGGCGGTGCGCAGGTTCGCGGTGTACAGGGTGCCGTCCGGGTTGAGGACCTCGGCGTGCCTGAGCCGTACGGTCGTTCCCGTGTCGCCCGAGACCCGCAGCCGTACCGACCCGACCATGTTCTGGCCGAGATCGAAGACGAAGACGCCCGGCCTGGGTTCGGTCACCGCCTTGGCCGGGAGTTCCTTGGCCACCCGGACCGGTCCGTCCACCTGCGCGACGATCAGGTCGGGAGCCGCGTCGCCGGCCGTACGGACGCCGAGCCAGGTCCGGTCGTCGAAGCCGGGTGAGGTCCAGCCGGAGGTTTCCTTGCGCGCGTCGTACGTCTCGCCGCTGAGCAGGTCGGCGGAGACGATCGGCCCTGAGGTGGCCCGCCAGTCCGTGCCCGAGGTGATGCGCTCGCTCGTTCCGTCGGCGTACTCGACCTCCAACTGCGCGAGCAGCGCGGGGCGTTCGCCGTACTGGTGGGGTCCGAACATGCCGACGTTGCCCGCGTACCAACCCGGCGCCACCCATGCGCCGATGGCGTTGGCGCCGGGCCGCAGGAACTTGGTGACGTCGTACGTCTGGTACTGGACGCGTTCGCGGTAGTCGGTCCAGCCGGGAGCGAGCTGGTCGCGGCCCACGCGGCGGCCGTTGAGATGGGCCTCGTACAGGCCGAGAGCCGTGGCGTACAGGCGGGCGCGCGCCACCTTCTTGCGAGGGAGCCTGAACTCGTGCCGCAGTTGGTTGGCGGCGAACGACGCGGGGACGACCCTCCCCCAGGGCCCTGCTCCCCAGGCGGCCGCCACCTTCGCCGCGGGCCAGCCGCTGTCGTCGAAGTCCGCCCCACGCCAGTCGGCGGCGGGTTCCTGGTTCGTCGACCTCCAGGAGACGTCGGTGACGATCCGCTGCTCGCCGGAGGCCGTGTGGACCGTGAGGACGGCGACCAGCCCCGCGGGTCCCACGCTCGCGTTGGCCGCCGAGACCGCGAGGACGTTCTTCCCGGAACGCAGCTGGGCGAGGACGTCGAGGACGGCCGGCCGGCGCCAGTTCTCGAACTCCGTCGCCAGGTCGGTGCGGGCCACCTCGGCACCGTTCACGGAGACGGCGAAAACGTTGTCAGCGCTGATGGCGAGCGTCGCGGCCGTGATCCCGTCCGGGAGGTCGACGGTACGGCGGAACCAACAGGTGCCCGCGGGCGCGCTGTTGGCCGGCTCACCCTCGGGGAACCAGATCCACGCGGAGCCCGCAAGCGAGGGCGCGTCGGTGAGGGCCGCAGGAGCGCAGACCCATTGCGCGGACCACTGCGTGGCGTCCATGAGGCCGGTCTCCCACCACGCCGGCGTGCTCCATCCGGAGGCGCCGTCGCCGGCGTCCCATACCCGCACGGACCAGAAGTAGCGGGTACGCGGCTTGAGTTGGGGCCCTGTGTACGGGACGAGGACGGACTCACCGGAGGTGATCTTTCCGCTGTCCCAGACATCCGGGTGGGACAGGCCCGACTCGGTGGAGGCGACGCGGATCCGATAGGCGCTCTGGCTCACGCCCGGCTTGTCCGAGGCCAACGGCCAACTCAGTCGCGGGCGTTGGGCGTCGAGTCCCAGGGGGTGCTGGACGTACTCGACGGTCGGCGCGGTGACGCGCAGAGTGCCACGGTGCGTACCCCCCTGGGCCTGTGCGGACGCCTGTGCGGCCGCCGCTGATCCGGCGTCGGTGGCCGCGGCGGCGGCCACCGTGGCCGCCGTGGCCGCCGTGGCCGCCGTGGCCGCCGTGGCCGCCGTGGCCGC
>NZ_JAVFVX010000145.1:4126-15125 GCF_033441795.1 Streptomyces sp. ADMS
CGTGGCCGCCGTGGCCGCCGTGGCCGCCGTGGCCGCCGTGGCCGCCGTGGCCGCCAGGATGTTCCTCCTGCTGATCATCAGGGCCCCTCACATAGAAACGATGAATCGATTCACGGCGGTGAACGTAGGGGTGTATGAGGCAGGGGTCAATGGAGCGCGCAGGAATTTCCTGACGAGCCGTCGGGAGCGTAAAATTGGTCGGCGGCGCCCCACACGCCCCTGACATGGAGATTGAACGGTTTCAATCGCAGCAGCGGGAGGCCGGCGCACTCGCGGGGCGGAGCCCTGGCGATGACGGGGCGGGGGGCGAAGAACCTGGCGGCGAAGCACCGGACGGCCACCAGGGCGGGGAAGATGATCACATAGAGGGTCCTTCCGCCCGCGCCGCGCACACCCCGGTTGGCAGCCAGGCCGTCTTCCATGCCCGGCCTCGGCGGCGTATCGCGGACGGGGTCTGATATCCCGTCAGCAACACCAGGGCGCTCTTGCGCGAGCTGCAGTCGAAAGCTCGTTCAAGCACGGGGAAGACGCCGGTCAGCACGTCCCGCAGCCGGTTGATCATCCGCACCCGGTCGGCGACACCGAGCTCACCATGAGCGCCCGTTTGAACATCAACGGCAACCCGACCGCGGACAGGTTCCTGAGCACATCGTCGCGGCCTGCCGCGTGGTCGCCGGCTCATCGCCACCGGCCGCGACACAGGAGCTGGTGAGGATCCGTCCGAGCCGGACCGACGACTGCGGCTTCTGCACCGACATTCACACCAAGGAAGGCCACCGCCGCCGGTGAGACCTCGGTGCGACTCAACCTGGTCGCGGCATGGCGGAGGCCACGGTCTTCACCGAGGCCGAGCGCGCAGCGCTGGAGCTGACGGAGCAGGGCACGCGCATCGCGGACGCGGCCAGTGGTGTCACGGACGAGGCCCGGGCGAACGCCGCCAAACACGACGACGAGGAGCAACTCACCACCCCGGTTTCCGTCACCTCCCTGATCAACACCTTCAACCGCGTGAACCGGAACATACGAACGCCCCGCGGTGGCACGTCAGATCCCGGACGCAGACGTCATTCCGGCCCTTACCTGGACGCGACAGGCTCCGCCTGCCACCACCAATCGGGTGACACTCCGGCAACGCATTGGTATGGACCTGCCCATCGTCAGACGCTACGCTCTGCCGAGCCACACCTGTGAGAGCGCTCTCATTGCACCTCCGTTCCACCCCCACCTTGCTGGAACAACGAAGGGCAACTCCCTTGAGACGCACGACGATTACGCGCGCCGGTCTGGCAGCGCTGCTCATGTTCGGCACGTTCGCGACGGCAGGCTCGCTGCCCGCCTCCGCCAGCGACTCCCCCTCAACCACCAAAGCACCCGCCTCCGCGGGGCTTCTCTCCGCCATGCAGCGCGACCTGGGCCTGTCAAAGACCCAGGCCGTGGCGCGCATCGCTGCGGAGAAGACGGCGACGGCCGCCGAACCGAAGGCCCGCCGGGCCGCGGGAGCTTCCTACGGCGGCTCCTGGTTCGACGCCCCGAGCGGAAAACTGACCGTCGGCGTCACCCGTGACGCCTCCTCCACGACCCTCCGCGCCGTACGGGCGGCCGGCGCGACCGTCCATACCGTCACACACAGCGCACGACAGCTCGCCGCGACCCAGGCGCGCTTGGAGAAACTGTCCGCTCCCGCAGGGGTCAGCAGTTGGCACGCCGATCCGAAGGCCGGCTCGGTCGTCGTGAGTGTTGTCACTGGCCAGCGGGAAGACAACGATGTCGAGCGATTTCTCGCCCGTGCCCATGAAGCCGGGCCCGTCACCGTAGAGGAGACGTCGAGCGCACCCACGACCTTCGCCGCCGGAACCGTTGGCGGCGACCCGTACTACACGGGCAACGTCCGCTGCTCCATAGGGTTTTCGGTGTACGGCGGATTCGTGACCGCCGGACACTGCGGACAGGCGGGTGCCGGCGTCAGCGGCTGGGACCGCTCCTACATCGGCAACTTCCAGGGCTCCTCGTTCCCCGGCAACGACTACGCCTGGGTCAACGTGGGCAGCGGCTGGTGGACCGTACCGGTCGTGCTCGGCTGGGGCACCGTCTCCGACCAGCTGGTGCGCGGCTCGGCCGTGGCGCCCGTCGGCGCGTCCATCTGCCGTTCGGGGTCGACCTCGCACTGGCACTGCGGAACGGTCCAGGCCCACAACGAGACCGTCAACTACAGCCAGGGCCCGGTGCATCAGATGACCAAGACCAGCGCCTGCGCCGAACCCGGCGACTCCGGTGGCTCGTTCATCAGCGGTGACCAGGCACAGGGCGTGACCTCCGGCGGCTGGGGCAACTGCAGCACCGGCGGCCAGACCTGGTTCCAGCCCGTCAACGAGATCCTCAACCGGTACGGGCTGACGCTGCACACAGCCTGACGAATCATCAGCACAGTGGCGGGCTCTGCGGGTTGGACGGCGGAGCCCGCCTGACATTTCGCAGACCCTCTGGATTTCCGGCCCACATGATGTCCGGCTGCCCGCCCGGCAGGAAGTCGAGCGTGCCTCCGATGGGCGGCAGGCGGCGGCGACGCACGTCTGTTGCGTGGCACGGCCGTCGAGACGTACCGCGTCGACAGACACGTGGGTGTCGTCGGCGGCCGGCGGGTCGATCCGGATGTCAGTGCGGCCTGGCCGGTCCAGGACCCCGGCGTAAAGACCGGGGCGCCCGGGAACGGGATCGCGCTGCCCGGGGTCCGGAGATACCGTTCCTGACTCTCCGCCACCCGGCCTTCAGCACCGTTCGGCAAGTACAGCGGAAAAGGCGATGGCAAGGAGGACTCTCTCCTTGCCACTCTCAAGCTATAGCGCACTGGGGGGCTTGCGGCAAGACCCGGGTCACGACGCAGAGTCGTCGGCCAAGGCCACAGCCTGCGGAAGCGGGGGCACGACGTGCGTGCGTTGTTGTCGATGCATGGGGGACGCGGTGACGTCGAACTGGTGGTGGGACCGGCGGTGCAGTTGCGGGTGCTCGGCACGGAGGCGCGACGGTGCGCGTCGCCCGACTGGGCGGAGCGGTCTGCCGACTCGTCAGGGGGAGGGCCGCCAGGGACGAGGACGTGCTCGACAAGAGGTTCGGCAGGGCTGGAGAGGCGCCGGTGATTCGATCGGCCAGTGAAGTACAGCAGGACACGGCCAACTGGGAGGTATCGCGATGATCGAGCAGTACGTGTGGGATCTGCAAGAGGTTGACGAGACGCAGGTCGCGGTCGTCGGCGGCAAGGGCGCGCACCTGGGGGTGCTGTCGCGGATCGACGGCATCCGGGTGCCGGCTGGTTTCTGCGTGACGACGGGCGCCTTCCGGCGGATCATGGCCGAAGTGCCGTCGATCGACGATCGGCTCGATCAGTTGTCGCGCCTGAACCCGGACGACCGGGAGGCGATCCGCAGGCTCGGCGCGCAGATCCGCAGGACCGTCGAAGGTACTGCCATCCCGGGCGATCTCGCGGCGGTGATCACCCGCGCGCTCGCCCAGCTCGGCGAGCAGGCCGCCTACGCGGTCCGATCCAGCGCGACGGCAGAAGACCTGCCGACGTCCTCTTTTGCCGGTCAGCAGGACACGTATCTGAACGTCGTGGGGCCGACGGCGATCCTCCGGCACGTCAGCCGGTGCTGGGCCTCGCTGTTCACCGAGCGGGCCGTGACCTACCGTCAGCGGAACGGCATCGACCACCGTACGGTCCGCATGGCCGTGGTCGTGCAGCGGATGGTCTTCCCGCATGCGGCCGGCGTCCTGTTCACGGCCGACCCCGTCACGGGCAACCGGCAGGTAGCCACCGTGGACGCCGGCTTCGGCCTCGGCGAGGCCCTCGTCTCCGGCCTGGTGAACCCGGACGTATTCAAGGTGCGACACGGCGAAGTCGTCGACATGGTGATCGCCGCCAGACATCGTGGCGTTCACGCCCTGCCAGCCGACGGCACACAGGAGGTGGCGATCGACTCGCAGCGGCGGGAGCAGCCGGTGCTGACGGATGCGCAGGTCGTGCGGCTCGTGCAGCTCGGGCGGCGGATCGAAGCGCACTTCGGCCGCCCGCAGGACATCGAATGGTGCCTGGTCGATGAGGGCTTCCAGTTCGTTCAGAGCCGGCCGATCACGACGCTGTTCCCCGTCCCCGCGACCGGTGACCAGGAGAATCACGTCTACGTCTCCGTTGGTCATCAGCAGATGATGACCGACCCCATGAAGCCCCTGGGGCTCTCCGTGTGGCAGCTGACGGCCATGGCGCCGATGCACGAGGCCGGCGGGAGGCTGTTCGTCGACGTCACCCGGCACCTGGCCTCACCCGCGAGCCGCGCCGGCCTCCTGGACGTCATGGGGAGAGGCGATCCGCTGATCAGGGACGCGCTGGAGACCGTCCTCGACCGCGACGATTTCGTCCCGTCGCTCCCGGACGCTGGTCCGGGCGGGCCGCCGGCCAGCGGTGCGTCCGCCCCGATCGAGACCGATCCGGTCATCGTCACTGAGCTGATCGAGCGCAGCCAGGCGTCCGTCGCCGCCCTGGAGCGCGACATCCGGACGAAGACCGGACCGGCGCTGTTCGACTTCCTGGTGAAGGCCTTCGAGGAGCACAAGCGACTCCTCAGTGATCCGCTGAACCTTCAGGCGATCACGGCGGGGATGGAAGCCACGTGGTGGCTCAACGACAAGCTGCGGGACTGGCTGGGCGAGAAGAACGCGGCTGACACGCTGACGCTGTCCGCCCCCGACAACGTCACGTCGGAGATGGGACTGGCGCTGCTCGACGTCGCGGACGTGATCCGCCCGCATCCGGAGGTGGTGGCGTTCCTGCAGGGCGTCGAGGGCGAGGGCTTCCTGGACGAGCTGGCGAAGCTCGCGGGCGGGACCGAAGCGCGCGACGCCATAGAGGCTTACCTCGACCGGTACGGCATGCGCTGTGTCGGCGAGATCGACATCACGAGGCCACGTTGGCGCGAGCGCCCCACCACGCTCGTGCCCGTGGTCCTCGACAACGTCAGAAACTTCGAGCCGGGCGCCGCCGAGCGGCGCTTCGAGCAAGGGCGGCAGAAGGCGCAGAAGAAGGAAAAGGACGTGCTGTCACGCTTGCGGGCCCTGCCGGACGGGGACCGGAAAGCCGACGAGGCCAAGCGGATGATCGACCGGGTCCGAACCTTCATCGGGTACCGGGAGTACCCCAAGTATGGCATCGTCAGCCGCTACTTCCTCTACAAGCAGGCCCTGCTGGAGGAGGCCGAGCGCCTCGTGCAGGCCCACGTGCTTCCTGAGAAGGAGGACATCTTCTACCTCACGTTCCAGGAACTCCACGACGTCGTGCGCTCGAATCAGGTGGATGACCAGCTCATCCAGCAGCGCAAGGACGCGTTCCGGTCGTACCACGCGCTCACACCGCCCCGGGTGCTCACCTCGGATGGCGAGACCGTCACCGGGGCGTACCGGCGCGACGACGTGCCGGCCGGTGCCCTGATCGGCCTACCGGTTTCCGCCGGGACCGTCGAGGGAAGGGCCCGCGTCATCCTTGACATGGCGGAGGCCGATCTCGAGGCGGGCGACATCCTGGTCACGGTTTACACGGACCCCAGCTGGTCGCCCCTGTTCGTCGGGATCACGGGCCTGGTGGCGGAGGTCGGCGGTCTGATGACCCATGGCGCGGTGATCGCCAGGGAGTACGGCTTGCCGGCCGTCGTGGGCGTGGAGCAGGCCACCCGGCTGATCCGGGACGGGCAGCGGATCCGCGTGCACGGAACCGACGGGTACGTCGAGATCCTGCCATGACTGACCACACCGAGAGCCCATTCGTAGCTTCCGATTCAACAACGTCAGGCAGTTGATGGCCACGGGCCCTGACCCAACGCCGGGTAGTTGGCGTTTTCGCCGGTCACGCAAGGGAGTTGAAGAATTCTCGACGTAGAGAAACGGATCTCGTTGGTACAGGCAGTCGACCAAGACAGCTTGTTCCGAAGGAGCTCCGTTGCCCCGTCATTGTGTCCTGCCGTCTGCGCTGACGGCCGTCACCCGTACGGTCACCGTGGCCGCAGGCCGGTTCGCTCCCGGGCATCTGGGCGAACTGACCGGCGCTGTGCCGTTCCTCGGTCTCCGCCCGCCGGACGCCCCTGCCGCGGAGGTGGTCGCCGAACTGCGCCGGACCGTCCCGCACAGCCGGGTGCTGGTGGCCACCGCCTTCCCCGAGCATGCCGTCGTCACCCACACCCTCGCGGCAGGGGCCTGCGGACTGCTCATGAAGGACGCGAACGGCACCACGGTCCGTGACGCCATCCACAGCGTCGTCCGTACCGGGACGTACCACGCCGCCCTCACCACGCCCTGCGGCTCCCCGGTGACCGCCCGCGAGTACGACGTCCTGCGCCTCGTCGCGGCAGGCCACACCAACCTTGAGATCGGCGCCGCGCTGAACCTGTCGGTCAACACCGTCAAGACCTATCTGCGTGAGGTCATGCACAAGCTCGGCGCCCGCAACCGCGCCCAGGTGATCATGAAGGCACGGTCGAGCGGGTTGCTCTGATCCCATCGCGGCGGTCCCTGCTGCAAGATCAGGGCCGTGTCACGCGGCCTCGGTGCGCGGGCGGCTGCAGGGGGTTGGGAGCGCGGTGTGCTCGCCGGCGCCGGCGCAGCCAGTCTCCGATTTCCCCCACCGCGACCAGCAGCGCTGCGGAGGCGGCGCAGCGTAGAAGGTCCGTGGGCTGACTGGTGGTGCGGCCCAGCAGCCAGAGTATGAGTGTGAGCGTGGTCCACCAGAGGCTGACTGATCTCATCTCGCGCCGCCAGCACCGTGCCCTCGTCATGACGCGGCACTTGCTGTGCGGTGCGCCGCGATGGCCGCGACCGCGCATCCGGTTGTGGCGACGATGCCTGCGGTGGCGGTAGCGGCCAAGGTGATCGCCGGTGAGGCCCCGGCCAGACGGGGGATCGCGTTGAGGGGCGCGGCGGCGTACAGCGCGAGGACAGCCCAGCCGCGCGGAGGCGCCGGGGTGAGTCGGAGGTGCAGACGCTTCGGCACGTGGCCAGTGACCATCGCCAGCCCTGCCGGAAGCAGGGTGAGGGAGAAGAGTGCCAGGCCGATCCAGTGCCAGGTCATGAGTGCGAAGGTCTCCAGGGGGTGAGGGGGCGGGTCAGCTGCGGCGGGTGGCGACGATCATGACGAGGCCTGTGATGAGCACGGCGAGGCCGATAGCAAGGATGGGGAAGCCGGGCCCGGGCAGGACGTACATCGCTGCCCCGGCCAGGGTCAGCAGCGCCCCGGCGGCGGCCAGGACCGCTCCTATGCGTCGTTCGGACATGTTGCTCCAGATGCTCGCTGGTGGTCGTCGGCGGGGGCCGGAGGGCGGGGAGCGCTCCGATCGGCAGGTCCCCGGCAGCCGTGGTTGCGATGGGGGGATGGAAGCTGCCGCTGTGGCTCCGGTGGCCGCGCCTACGGTGGGCCGCGAGCCGCTGTCGGCGCATCCTGTCTGGCTGGCGGAGTTCGCTGTCCTGATCACCAGGACCTCACTCAGGGCGCGCTACTACCTGGCTGATGAACCAGCCGTACGCTGACTCATCGCGATCACGACAATGCCGGTCACCATGAGTACGCTGCCGGTCAAGGTTCCCCACTGCCGGGTGTCGAGGTCGTTGGTCATCAGCCCGAAGACCGCTTGACAGCAAAGGGCGATGGCAATGACCAACTGCCCCCAGCCGTAGAGCTTCGGGTGGCGGATGGGTTTCCGGTTCGTGGGAAGCACCCATCCGCGGGTAAGCGCCGCTATGCCCGAGACGGCAATGAGCAACGCCAGCAGAACGACCGGAATGCCGAGGTAAAGCCTCATGTTCCCTCCGTTGAGCCGGACCCACGCCGGACACCCGCGTGATCATGACACCCCCTGTGTCGCGCGTCCATGAGCTTCCTCCCGGGTGGTGATGACCGGGGTGGGTGCCGACGGGTACGGACCGGTGGAGCCGCTGGGCACGCCCCGCTCCAGGAGATGACCGGTCCCCTGCTGCCGCTCATTCACGGCCCGGTCGACGGCGATTCCCGCCACCGGGCGGCGCAGACCACCACTATCGAGCTGGCCGCGAGCGGCCCCGCCTGCCACCAGGTTCACCCGCTCGACGACAAGCGAGATCCCAGTAGCACAAAGCCGAGCCCCCAGGCGCGGACCACCCATGCAGGGCCCTGGATCGGCTCCGGTTGCCGGAGCAAGGCCAAGCATCCCGCCCCCACGCAGCCCAGCCCCCCAGCCACGACGAGCACGTCCACGGTCCTGTCGAACGCCTCGGTCACAGCCCTGAGCATCCGCGTCTCCCTCTTCCGCTCTTCGCGGGCCTCAGCACGCCAAGGCCGCCCGCCGGTTCGTCATGATGACCGCCCAGTCGCGCCCCCTTCATCCACCGGGTACGGCAGACGTCGTGCGCGGCTGATTTCCGGTACCCGGCAATGCGGGCGGCAACGGACCTGGCTTCGTGCCCTTCAAGCAGCCTTTGGCTCCGGCTTGGGCACCACCCGGTGATCTTGCCGCTCGTGGACAAGAGCATCAGCCGGTCGCGGTGTTCCGGTCAGTCGCAGTCTTCGGGGGTGACCGGGTCGTCCTGGGCGCGGATCGTGCCTGAAGGGAAGTTGTTGGCGTCCAGTACGTCCGCCGAGGATTCGGTCCGGAACGCGGGTGACGTGATGCGGATGCTGCCCGTGTCCTTCCAGCCGTTCATGCCGCTCGAGCCGTCCCGGTTGGCGCGGGCGATCTTCTCGATGACGAAGACCGGCTGGCTGACCACGGTGCGGATCACCGGGACCCGCTCGAAGTAGCCCTTGGTCCGTTTCGGTACGTCGATCGACACCGTACGGGAGAACGACTCCTCCTTCCCGAACGCCCAGGACCGGGTCACCGATACGTTCCCGCTCAGCGAGAGCACGTCCTTGATCACCGCGAAGTCGAACCCACCGCCGATGGAGAGGCTGGTGGTGAAGGTCTGACTGGTGGAGAAGTTCTGGGACACCGTCTCGCGGAGAAGGACCGCGTCACCGCAGTTGATCAGTGGCCGGGAGACCACCTGGGCCGGTCCCACGTCGTCCTTCACATCGGTGACCGGCCACTCGCAGTGGCCCTGGAAGAAGTGGAGCTCTCCGTCAACGCCGACGCTCCCGAGGTCGCCTACGCCCTTGGACGGGTCCTCGGCGACGCCGCCGCCCACCGGGTCCAAGATCCAGAAGGTGACATCCGAGAAGAAGTCCCTGCTACGGGGCGCCGGGCAGAGCGTCCCCATCAGCTTGCCGGTGTCGAACGTCTCCGATGTGCTCAGATCGACGATGGATGACGGTGGGGCCGGAGCCAGCGCACCATAGGCGACGGGTACGGTCGCCGCCCCGGCCACGGTTACTCCGGCGAGACCGAAGAGCAGCATTCGTTTACGCCGTGACGTGGAGCGATGTGACGCTGTGGAGCGGGCCTTCTTGATCGGCATCCTGAACTCCTTTTAGGGAACGGTGTGCAGCTGCAATCGTGGCCACTCCCGGTGACCGGCCGACAGGGTCAAATATCCCGGCGCTTGTGTCCGCGCTGTGAAACAAGTCACCCCGTGATGCGGCGACTTCGGCGCCACCTGAACCGCGTTCCGCGTAATTCGACACGCCTAGGGCCCGGATCGGGCCCCTGACCTGTGGAAACACGGTTGCACGTACCACAGGGGCGCAGACCGTCGCGCCGCGGTGGTTCGAGCGCTATGGCAAGCGCATCGACTCCTTCCGCTTCCCCAGGGGAGCCGACGCCCGCCAGCGGTGGGCCCTGACCGTGGGACGGGACGGATTCGCGCTGCTGGAGGCCCTCCATGTGCCCGACACACCAGTCTGGCTGCGTCACGTCGGGGCTGTGCAGGTGCTGCGGACCGCGTGGGTACAGCAGTACCACCGTGACGAGAAGGGGGTGCGCCGGCGGGAGGGCTAGGACCTCCCGCCGGGCAGGCTGAGGCTGTCCAGCCCCTACGGCACCGACACGCGATACAGCATCAAACGCGGCGCGGGCTGGGACGGCTACAAAGTCCACTTCACCGAGACCTGCGAGCCGGGGGCCCCGCACCTGATCACGAACGTGGCCACCACCGACGCCACCGTTGCCGACGTGGGAGATCACCGAGTCCGTCCACCAGGCACTGGCCACACGCAGCCTGCTGCCCGCCATCCACCTGGTCGACTCCGGCTACACCTCTGCCGCGCTGCTGGTGGCCGCCGCCGGGCAGCACATCGAGCTGATGGGACCGGTCCGCGGCGACACCACCGCCCAGAACCGGTCCGGGGAAGGCCTGGGGCAGGACGCCTTCACCGTCGGCTGGCCGGCCCGCACCGTCACCTGCCCCCGCTTGCAGCGCAGTGTCAGCTGGTCCGCACAGCGCAAACCCACCGGCACCGAGATCATCCGGGTCCACTTCGCCAAGGCCGACTGCGACGCCTGCCCGGTGCGCGCCGCATGCACCAGCGCCATGAGCAAGTGGGGCCGCAACCTGACCCTCCTTGCCCGGCCCCAGCAGCAAGCTCTTGACCAGCGCCGACGCGAGCAGGACACCGACCAGTGGCAGGCTGCCTACGGCACCCGCGCCGGAATCGAAGGCACCCTCTCCCAGGCTGTCCGGGTCACACGGACACGCACCACCCCCTACCGCGGGCTGCACAAGACCCGCCTCGGTCATGTCCTGATCGCCGCCGGACTCAACTTCCGCCGCCTCGACGCCTGGTGGACCGAAACTCCCATCGGCTCCACCCACATCAGCCGCTTCGCACGCCTTGGACTCGAACTGACCGCCCGACCGAATCCGCCAACGAAGTCCTTTAGGACGGGGTATCCACGGAGGAATCCCGGTGATCGCGTCCCGCTCCGGGCTGGTGAGGCGTCCTCATTGTTCCCCGAAGCCGTGTTCAGCGGGACCAGACCACGTCCCTGATCCCGGGTCGGCGGTGGCGTCCGGCCAAGTGGTGTAGCGGATCAAGGCGCCGGAATCTGCAGGTCAT
>NZ_JAVFVX010000146.1:0-8990 GCF_033441795.1 Streptomyces sp. ADMS
ACCCCGGACCCGCTGATTAAGAGTCAGCTGCTCTAACCAACTGAGCTAGCGGCGCATGACTCTCGCCGACCGCTCTCGCGGCTGGCGACAGGAAAAATACTACCTGGTCCGGCGCAGTGCTCCGGACCAGGTGGAGGCGCCCTCAGATGGCCAGCGAGAGCAGCAGGGGCGCCGCACCCCTGTTCAGCCGGTCCGCCGCCTGGCGCAGGCGGTGGGCGTGGCGGACCGGCAGCGAGAGAGCGAGGCAGCCGACCGTGGAGCCGGCCGTGATCGGGACCGCCGCGCAGACCGTGCCGACCGCGTACTCCTGGAGGTCCAGGACCGGCACCGTGGGCGGCTGGGTCTCCAGACGGGAGAGCAGGAGCCGCTCGTTGGTGATCGTGCGCGAGGTCAGACGGGCCAGCTTGTGGCGGGCGAGATGGTCGCGGCGGCTGTTGTGGTCGAGCTGCCCCAGCAGGCTCTTGCCGATCGCGCTGGCATGCGCGGCCGAGCGGAAGTCGACCCACTCGTTGACGGCGGGCGTCGCCGCGCTGTCCGCGCACTGGGTGACATGGATCTCGCCGTCGACGTACCGGCTCATGTAGATCGCCGCGCCCACCGAGTCGCGCAGCCGGTCGAGGGTGTGCTGGAGCTGGGTGCGCAGGGCCTGGTCGTGCCCGTGGGTGGAGCCGAGGCGGCTGAGGGTGGTGCCGGTGACGTAGGAACCGTCGGCGGCCTGTTCGACGTATCCCTCGCGACGCAGCATGCGCAGGAGGGGGGTGAGCCGGTCTGTGCCGAGGCGGGTCTGACGGGCGATTTCGGCGTCGGTGACACCGGCGGAGTGCTGCGCCACCGTTTCCAGGACGCGCAGAGCGTCCTGGGCGGAGTGGAGCGGCGCGGTCGGCTCGTGCTTGAGAGCCACGGTGTTCCCCCTGGCTTGCTTTTAGCCGTGATCCGGACAGCCAATCCCCTCCACGATAGCCGCCAAGGGCTGCACGTGGAGGGGACGTTGGCGAGATTGTCGCCCTGGTTGCGGCCTCTCAACAGGGGCGTGTTCATCTGGCATATGCCATAGGCATGAAGAGAGTGTTTTCGGCGCCCTTACGGCACGGTCAGAGCACCGCGCTGAGGAATTCGCGCGTTCTGTCCCGCTCCGGATCGCTGAAGATCTTCTCCGGCGGACCGGACTCGATCACATGGCCGGAATCGAACATCAGCACTTGGTCGGAGATATCCCGGGCGAAACCCATCTCGTGGGTCACACAGAGCATCGTGATGTCGGTGGTACGGGCGATGTCCCGCAACACGTCCAGGACGCCCGCGACCAGCTCGGGGTCGAGCGCCGAGGTCACCTCGTCGAGCAGCAGCACCTGCGGGCGCATGGCCAGCGCCCGCGCGATCGCCACCCGCTGCTGCTGCCCGCCCGACAACCGGGACGGACGCTCGTCGCACTTGTCCGCGAGGCCCACCAGCTCCAGCAGCTCCCGCCCGCGCGCGTCCGCCTCGTCCTTCGGCAGACCGAGGACGGTGACGGGCGCCTCGGTGACGTTGCGCAGCACGCTCATGTTCGGGAACAGGTTGAAGTGCTGGAACACCATCCCGATCTTCTTCCGCACCTCGCGCACCCGCTTCTCGGGCGCCGGGAACAACTGCTCCCCGTCGACGGTGATCGTGCCCTCGTCGGGCTTGGCCAGCGTCATCAGCATCCGCAGGATCGTCGTCTTGCCGGACCCGGACGGACCGATGAGCGTGACATGCCGCCCCGCCTCGACGGAGAGGCTCAGCCGGTCGAGGACGGTCTGCTCACCGAACCGCTTGGTGACCTGGTCCAGCCGGACCAGTTCCGGGGGTGCGTCTACAGGAGTGTGGGTGTCAGCCGGCAAGACGTCGCTCCAGGGTTCGGACGAGAAGGGAGGCGGGAAGGGAGATGAGGACGAAGGCGACGCCGATCACGGTCAGCGGCTCGGTGAACTGGAAGTGCTCCTGGGAGAAGAGCCGCGCCTCGCCGAGCATCTCCAGCACGGTGATCGTCATCAGCAGCGGTGTGTCCTTGAGCATCGCGATCACGTAGTTGCCGAGCGCCGGTACGACCCGGCGCACCGCCTGCGGCAGGATCACCGCCGTCCAGGTGCGCCGCACGGGCAGACTGAGCGCGGTGGCCGCCTCCCACTGGCCCGGCGGCACGGCCTCGATGCCGGCGCGGTAGACCTGCATCGTGTACGTCGAGTAGTGCAGCCCGATCGCGACGACACCGGTGGTCAGCGCGGAGGCGGCGATGCCCCACTCGGGCAGGACGTAGAAGAGGAAGAACAACTGCACGAGCAGCGGTGTGTCCCGCACGAACTCCGTGACCACCCCCACCGGCCAGCGCACCCAGCGCGTCGGCGTCCGCATCAGCAGCGCCCAGACCAGCCCCAGGGTGAAGGAGATCAGCGACCCGAGGGCCAGTGCCTGGAGGGTGACGAGCAGCCCGTCCCAGAGGTGCGGCATGAAGTCGCGTACGGCGTTCCAGTCCCACTTCACGCGACACCTCCCGTCGGCTGCCCCACCGGCCGACGGGCCGTCCGTACCGCGGCCTGTCCGGCCAGCTGCTCCTTCAGGCGCTTCTCCAGGCCGCGCATCAGCCGGGTGAGGAGGAAGGCGATCACGAAGTAGATCACCAGGATGTACGAGTAGATCTCCGCGCTCTCCTGCAGCGCGAGCCGCACCAGATTGCCGCTGAAGGCCAGATCACCCATGCCCATGACGGAGACCAGCGCGGTGCCCTTGAGCAGCTCGATCAGCAGGTTGCAGAAGGAGGGGATCATCTCCGGCACCGCCTGCGGCAGCAGGATCAGCCGCATCCGCTGCCAGGGCGTGAACCCGAGCGCTATCCCGCCCTCACGCTGCGCCGGCTCGACGGCGGTCAGCGCCCCGCGCACGATCTCCGTCCCGTACGCGCCGTAGGTGAGCCCGAGCGCGAGCGTGCCCGCCCACGTCGGCACCAGCTGCCAGCCGAAGGCCGGCGGCAGCACGAAGTACACCCAGAAGATCATCACGAGTGCCGAGGTCCCGCGGAACACCTCGGTGTAGCAGCCCGCGAGGAAGCGCACGGACCGCAGCCGGTGGGTCCGCGCGATCCCGACGACGAAGGCGACGACGGCGCCCAACAGTGCGCTGAACACAAGGAGTTGGACGGTGACCCAGACTCCCTTGATGACAAGTTCCCAGAGTCCCGGAGTCATTGGCCGCACAACTCCTTCGCGGTCATGTCGGTCATCTCGGCCCGGCTGAAGCCGAACGGCCTGAGGATGCGGAACAACTCCCCGCTCTTCTTCAGCTTCCGCAGCTCGACGTTGAAGGCGTCCCGCAGCCGCGTCTCGGTCGGCCGGAACGCGAACGCGCCTCCGTCGACGTGCGGCTTGCCGTCGACGAGCGGGGCGAAGGCCTTGGTCGCCTCCGCCTTGCGGGACTTCTTCACGACGGCCCGGGTGGTGAGGGCCGTACCGGCGAAGACGTCGACACGGCCGGCCTCGACGGCGTTCAGCCCGGCGACCTGGTCGGGCACGATGAGAATGTCGCTTTCCTTGTAGCCGGCCTCGACGGCGTACTGGATCTCCGCATATCCGGTGCCGGTCGCGAACCTGGCCTTCTTCTCGACAACGTCCCGGTAGTCGTGCAGACCCTTGGGATTTCCCTTGCGGACGATGAAGGAATCGAGCATCTGGTAGTCGGGGTCGGCGAAGATCACCTGTTCGCAGCGTTCCGCGTTGACGTACATCCCGGCGGCCACGACATCGAACTGCTGGGAATTCAGGCCGGGAATGAGCGACCCGAACTCGGTGGGCACGGGCTGGACCCGGTCCACCCCCAGCCGCTTGAAGATGGCCCTTCCCAACTCCGGTGCCTCGCCGGTCAGTCCGCCGTTCTTGTCGATGTATCCGAAGGGAATCTCCCCGGCGATACCGAGCCGTACGACACCCTGCGCCCGAAGCCGCTCGAGCAGGTCACCGCCCTCGACGCCGGAGGCCGTGGCCACGCGACTGCAGCCGACGGTGCCGAGGGAGCCGACCGTGCCGAGCGCCGCTACCCTCGCGAGCAGCGACCGGCGTCTCATACCTGGTGGTTCGAGTGATGGAGCCATGGCCGCGCAGCTACCCGAGAGTGCACAAGTTATGCACCCGGGAATGCGGGGAACGCATGAGAGGCATGGAACACAAGGGTGATGATCGATACATCGAAGTGTCACTGGCCGCCCGGGCGATCCACTGCACGGCGAAACTCCTGACCGACCGCGCCCCGATCACCTGCGAGACCGTGTGGAACGCCCTGCCGTTGTCCGGCGACGTCTACCACGCCAAGTACGCGCGCAACGAGATATACGCTCTCTTCCCGCCGTTCGCGAAATCGGGACCACCCCTGGAAAATCCGACAGTTACCCCGATCCCCGGAGATCTCTGCTATTTCGCATTCGCCGGAGCGGAGCTCGGAACAAAGGCGTACGGCTACGACCGCGAGGTCAGGCCCGGAACGACGCTGGTGGACCTGGCCCTGTTCTACGAGCGCAACAACCTGCTGCTGAACGGCGATGTGGGCTGGGTGCCGGGCACGGTGTGGGGCGAGGTGGTCGAGGGCCTGCCGGAGATGGCTCAGGCGTGCAACGACTTGTGGCGGTCGGGCGCGGCGGGGGAGACGCTCAGCTTCCGCCGGGCCTGAGTCCGTCGTTCGTGAGCACCTCCTCCAGTGCGTGCGCGGCCCGCAGCACCAGGTCGTCCCGGTGCCGGGCCGCGACGAGTTGCATCCCGACCGGCAGCCCGTCACCGTCGACCCCCACAGGGAGGCTCGCGGCGGGCTGCTGCGTCATGTTGAACGGGTACGTGAACGGAGTCCACCCCGTCCAGCGCCGCAGCCCCGAACCGACGGGCACCTCAACTCCCGCCTCGAACGCGGTGATCGGCATAGTGGGGGTCAACAGCAGGTCGTACGAATCATGGAAGAGGCCCATTCGCCGCCCGAGTTCCATCCGGACATCGACGGCGGCCAGATAGTCGAGCGCGCTGACACGACCGCCCAGCGCCCGGATCTCCCGCAGCCCGGGATCGAGCGACTCCAGCTGCCGAGCCCCGAGCCGCTGGGTGACCCGGGCCGCCCCGCTGAACCACAGGGTGTGAAAGGCGTCCACCGGGTCGGCGAAGTCGGGGTCGGTCTCGGTGACGTACGCGCCGAGTTCCGCGAGCCGCTCCACCGCCCGCCGGACCACGCCGGCCACCGCCGGACGCACCGCGACCTGACCGCCGAGGGAGGGCGAGTAGGCCACCCGCAGCCCCCGCACCCCGCCGGACAGGGAGCCCGCACACGAACCGGAGCCCGGCGGCCCGAGCGCCGACCAGTCACGGGAGTCGGGCCCGCTGATCACATCCATCAGCAGCGCCGAGTCGGCCACGGTCCGGGTCATCGGCCCGACGTGGGCGAGCGTCCCGAAGGCGCTGGCGGGATAGAGGGGGACACGGCCGTACGTCGGCTTCAGCGCGAAGATCCCGCAGAACGCCGCCGGGATACGGACACTGCCCCCGCCGTCCGTACCGAGGGACAGCGGCCCGGCGCCCAGCGCCACGGCGGCGGCGCTCCCGCCGCTCGACCCACCGGCGGTGCGCGAGGTGTCGTACGGATTGCGGGTGACGCCGGACAGCGGCGAATCGGTGACGCCCTTCCAGCCGTACTCGGGGGTGGTCGTCTTGCCGAGGAAGACGGCGCCGTGCTCGCGCAGCCGGGCGGTGGAGGGCGCGTCCTCGCCCCAGCTGCCGCCGCTGTCAACGGTCTTGGAGCCACGGAGGGTGGGGGTGCCGCGCAGCAGGATGATGTCCTTCACAGTCGTGGGCACGCCGTCCACGAGCCCCGCCGGCTCACCGCGCCGCCACCGGTCGGCGGACTCGCGGGCCTGCGCCAGCGCGGTGTCCGCGTCGATCCGGACGAACGCGTTGACGACGGGCTGGAGTTGCTCGGCCCGCTCCAGTGCGGCGCGGGTGGCGTCGACGGGGCTGAACTCGCCCTTGCGGTAACCGTCGAGGAGCTGGACGGCGGTGAGTTCGGCCAACTCGGTGGGTTCGGACTCGCGCTCGGTCATCGTCGGCCCCTCCGGTAGTGCGTCAGTGCCCCGGTACGTACCCGCGCTGCTTGTCGACGACGTTCGTCAGCGTCTTCCCCGCCTCCCACCGCTCGTACAACTCGACGAACTGCGCGCCGAGTTCATCGCGCCAGCCCACCGTGTCGCCGCTCATGTGCGGGGAGACGACCAGTCCGGGCGCCTCCCACAAGGGGCTGCCGGACGTGAGCGGTTCGTGCTCGAACACGTCCAGCGCGGCACCCGCGATCCACCGTTTCGACAGCGCCTCGCCGAGCGCGGTCTCGTCGACGAGCTGTCCCCGGCCGACGTTGATGAAGCGCGCCGAGGGCTGCATGACGCCGAAACGGCGGCTGTCGAACATGTGGTGCGTGTCGGCGGTGAGGGGAGCGGCGGCGATCACCCAATCGGCGCGCGCCATCAGCCGGTTGAGGTCGTCGGGCCCGTGGATACCGGTACGCGGGGTGCGCCCGACGACCGCCGTGGTCACCCCAAGTGCCTTGAGGTACTGGGCGATCGTTCGCCCGATGGGACCCGACCCGACGACACAGGCCTTCGTCCCGGCGACCCGCTGAGACTCCCGGTGCCGCCACTCGTGCCGCCGCTGGAGGTCCAGGGTCCTCGGCAGATCCTTGGCCATGGCGAGAACGAGAGCGGCGACGTACTCGGCGATGGGCTGGTCGAAGATGCCCCGCGCATTGGTCACCACGGTGTCGGACACGGCGAGTTCGGGACACATCAGATGGTCCACACCGGCACTCGCGGTGTGCACCCAGCGCGGGCGCGCCCCCTCGCCCGGCCAGGCGGCCCGCACGGCGTGCGAGGCGAAGTCCCAGACGAGCAGGACATCGGCGTACGGGAGTTGCCCGGCGAGAGTGGTCTCGTCGGCGTGCACGATCCGGGCCCGACCGGTGAGCCGGCCCAGGCGGGGTGGTGGGTCGGCGTCGAGGACGAGGAGCGTGGGGGGCGCGGGCATCGAGAGCCGTTTCCGATCGGGGAGGCTGGATGGCTGGGCGTCTGACATGCGCGGATTGACCACGCTCGCACCCGAACCTACCTTCGTCAACACGGACGTCGCGTACGGTCCGTTGCCACGTCGTTCCTCACTGTGAGGTCGGTGTCTGTCATGGATGTGTCGTTTCTCGGTGGACCGCGCCCGCAGCGCGGTGTCGGCGTGGTCGCCCCCTTCGACTTCGCTCTGGACCGCGAGCTGTGGCGCTGGGTCCCGGACGAGGTGTCCCTCCACCTCACCCGCACCCCGTACGTCCCCGTGGAGGTCAGCCTCCACCTGGCCCGCCTGGTCAGCGAGCACGAGACACTCGGCGACGCGGTACGCACCCTCAACGTCATCGCCCCCGAGATCGTCGCCTACGCCTGCACCTCCGGCAGCTTCGTCGGAGGTGTCGCCGGTGAGCGGGCGATGTGCGAGGCGATGACACGGGCGGGCGAGGTCCCGGCGGTGACGACCTCGGGAGCACTGCTGGAGGCACTCATGGAACTCTCCGTACGCAGGGTGGCGCTCGTCACGCCCTACACGGTGTCGGTGACGCGGTCACTGGAGGAGTACGTGGCCGAGGCGGGCGTCACGGTCACGGGATGCGCGTTCATGGGCCTGACCCGGCACATCTGGAAGGTCCCGTACCGAGCTGTGGCGGACATGGCGAGGCAGGCGACGGAAGGGACGCGGCCGGAGGCGTTGTTCATCAGCTGCACGAACCTCCCCACGTACGACGTCATCGCACAGCTGGAGGCGGAACTGCGCATCCCGGTGATCTCGGCCAACCAGGTAACGATGTGGGCAGCACTGCGTCGACTGGGTACCCGGGCGGTGGGGCCGTATCAGGCGCTGCTGGACGAGTCGGCGCGCGCATGGCCCCCGGTGCTGCCGAGAGAGCGGCAGGAGCGGCAGGAGCAGCAGGAGCAGCGCAGGCGACAAGAGCAGGAAGGCTGGACATGACGGCACTCGGATTCCTCTACCCGGGCCACTCCGCCGAGGACGACTACCAGCGCATCGAGCAGATGCTCGGCAGTGACATCCGGCTGGATCTGGTCCATACGGACATCGGCGAGGACGCGCACCGGGTGGACGCGCTCCTGGAGATGGGCTCGGCGGACCGTCTCGCGGCGGGCGTGGAGGAGCTGCGGCTGTGCGGCGCGGAGGCGGTGGTGTGGGCGTGCACCAGCGGCAGCTTCGTGTACGGGTGGGAGGGCGCGCATGAACAGGTACGCGCCCTTGCCCGGGCCGCGGGCATGCCGGCGTCGTCGACGTCGTTCGCCTTTGTGCACGCGGTACGGGAGCTGGGGGTACGGAGGGTGGCGATCGGGGCGACGTACCCGGCGGACGTGGCCGAACTGTTCGCGGAGTTCCTGAGGGCGGCGGGGATCGAGGTGACGGGTCTCCACGGTGCCGGGATCATCACGGCGGCGGAAGTGGGGGAGTGGAGCGAGGAGGAGGTGGCGGCGCTGGCCCAGGACTCCGACCAGGCGGACGCGGAGGCGCTGCTTCTCCCGGACACGGCACTGCACACGGCGTCGAGCATCGCCTCCCTGGAGGAACAACTGGCGAAGCCGGTGCTGACGGCGAACCAGGTGTCGGTATGGGAGGCCTTGAGGCTGACGACCCGCAAAGTGAACGCACCGATCCTGGGCAGGCTGTTCAGGAGGGAACCGTTGGTACAGGCGTGACGCACCCGCAGTCCCTACCGCCGCTGCTTCGGCCCAGGCCGCGTCTCCCACCCACCAACCCGTTTGCCGCATCTGTCCAGCCCAGGCCGAGGAATCCCGGCCCGGCCGGCGTTCCGACACACAGGGCCTGAAGGCAAGGCCGGTTGAGCCCGAGCCTCCCACCCGCCTGCTGGCCCCGCCGTTCCTGCAGACAGGTGGTGCCCCTTTGGTGTGGGCCGTTGCTCCC
>NZ_JAVFVX010000146.1:9090-14871 GCF_033441795.1 Streptomyces sp. ADMS
CCGCCGTTCCTGCAGACAGGTGGTGCCCCTTTGGTGTGGGCCGTTGCTCCCAGCCCCTCTGGGGGAGTCTGAGGACAAGGCCCGTTCAGGGCCGGAGGGGGGTCTGGGGGCGCAGCCCCCAGGTACAGGATGGGACGGGTAGGGGCGGAGGGGGCGAGAATCCCCCTCCGGGGAATAAGCGGAGCCCCCCTCCTGTTCCACCCCGGAGGACACCGCACCGCACAAACCCGCAGGAGGCACCCACCGTGACCGCAGACACGACGGCAGACGAGATCCGAGGCAAGGCACAGGGCGCCGCCCCCACCCCCCTCTCCGTCCTCGACCTGGTCACCGTAGGTTCCGGCCACACCGCCACCGAAGCCCTGCAGACCAGCGTCGCCCTCTCCCGTCTCACGGAATCCCGCGGTTTCCACCGCTACTGGGTCGCCGAACACCACTCCATGCCCGGCGTAGCCTCCTCCTCGCCCGCCGTGATCCTCGCCCACCTCGCCGCCCACACCCACCGCATCCGCCTCGGCTCCGGCGGAGTCATGCTCCCCAACCACGCCCCCCTGGTCATCGCGGAGCAGTTCGGCACCCTCGAAGCGATGGCCCCCGGCCGCGTCGACCTCGGCCTCGGCCGGGCCCCGGGCACGGACGGCGCCACCGCCGCAGCCCTCCGCCGGACCGAGCGCCTCGACGAAGGCGCCGACGACTTCCCCCGGCAACTCGCGGAGCTGACCCGCTTCCTGGACGACGACTTCCCCGACGGACACCCCTACCGCCGCATCCACGCCATCCCCGGCCCGGTCCAGTCGACGTCCCCGGGTGGAGTCCAGTCCACCCACCGCCCGCCCATCTGGCTGCTCGGCTCGTCCGGGTTCAGCGCACGCCTGGCCGGTGCCCTGGGCCTTCCCTTCGCCTTCGCGCACCACTTCTCCGCGCAGAACACCGTCCCGGCCCTGGACCTCTACCGCGAGTCCTTCCAGCCCTCCGAGATCCTGGACACCCCCTACGCCCTGATCGGCGTCTCCGCACTCGCCACCGACGACGAGAAAGAGGCCCGCCGTCAGGTCCTCGCGATGGGCCTCAACATGGCCCGCCTGCGCTCCGGCCGCCCCGGCCTGTTCCCGTCCCCGGAAGAGGCGGAGGCGTACGAATTCAGTCCGATGGAACGGGAGTTCGTCAGCTCCTGGATGACGAACATCATCCACGGCACGGCGGACGAGGTCCGCACAGGCCTGGACGACCTGCAAAAGCGCACGGGAGCAGACGAGTTGATGCTCGTCTCCCACGCCCACCGGGGTGAACTGCGCCTGCGCTCGTACGAACTCATCGCGGACGCCTACGGAATGCCCACACGCGTCGACACGGCCTGACGGAGCATCAGCGGACAACCCCTACCGACAGACAACCTCTGCCGACACGTACTACCGTTCCTGGAACCTGGGCTGGGGGTGCGTCCGTTCAGTCGCGCGCCCCGAACGGTCTTGGGCGTTCCCCCAGATGGGGCGCCACAGTCCCAGCGTTCTCGACCCCGGGCGGCGACACGCATCCTGTGCGTGATCCGGGCCCGGGAGGCCCCCGCGGCCGGAGGCGACGGGGAGGCCCCTGGCCATCCTCTGGTGGAGCAGGGTCCCTGTACTCCCCCGGAGGGAATATCCCCAGACGCCGTACCCGGTGTCCCAGGTCGCACCATCACGTCGGCCCGATCGGCCCGATCAGTCCAGGGCACCGCAAGCCCGCAAGCGGACGATCACGCGATCGAACTACTCCGGCCTCGTGCGGGCTCCTTGCCGAGCAGCTACCAACCCCCCCATCAGCAAGGAAATCCGATCCGCCCCCACCGGCCGCGAATACAGCCACCCCTGCCCCGTATCGCACCCGATACGGCGCAGACGGCCGGCCTGGGCGGCCGTCTCCACGCACTCCGCGGTCACCGTCAGCCCCAGTCGGTGCGCGAGTTGGATCATCGCCTCGACGACGATCTCGTCGGCCGGGTTCGGCGCGACGCCCTCACCCTCGTACTGGAACCCCCGCACGAAAGAACCGTCCAGTTTCAGTACTGACACCGGCAGCCGGCTGAGGTAGGCCAGGTTCGAGTACCCCGTGCCGAAGTCGTCGATCGCGATGCCCACACCCATGTCGCTGAGTGCCTGGAGTGCCTGGAGGGGCCGGCCGGCGGAGCCCATGACCGCCGACTCCGTCAGCTCCAGCTGCAACAGACGTGCCGGCAGGCCGGTTTCGTCGAGGATCCCCGCCACGTCCGCCACCAGGTCGGAGTCCCAGACCTGACGCACAGCGACGTTCACGCTCACGAAGATCGGTGGCTCGTCGGGGCGTTCGAGCTGCCAGCGGCGGGCCTGACGGCAGGCCGTGGCCAGGACCCAGCGCCCCAGCTGCACGATCGAACCGTCCTCCTCGGCCAGTCCGATGAACCGATTCGGCGTCAATGTGCCGAATTGCGGGTGGTGCCAGCGCACCAGCGCCTCGACACCGTGCACGCGGCCGTCTTCCATGCCCACCAACGGCTGGTAGTCCAGGGCGAATTCGCCCCGCTCGATGGCCGGCCGGAGGGTGGAGGACAGGGCCTGACGGGTCATTCGGTGGGCGTTGCGCTCGGGGTCGAAGAGCGTCCAGCGGGACTTGCCGTCGGCCTTCGCCCAGTACAGCGTCGTGTCCGCGGCCTGCATCAGACCCGTGGGCGTCGTGCCCGCGGCATGCCGCTCCACGACGCCGATGGAGGCGGAGACGGACATCCGCTGACCGGCGAGGTCGAAGGGCAGCTGGAGCGCCTTCAGCACCGACTCGGCCAGGTCGGCCAGTTGCTCGGTGCCCGTCGAGTCCTCGACCAGCAGCGCGAACTCGTCGCCGCCCAGTCTCGCCACCAGCGGGGCGACGGCGCCCGGGTTGCGCCGGGCCAGGCCCGCCTCCTCCGCGCACCGCGTGAGCCGTTCGGCCACGGCGGCGAGCAGCCGGTCACCGACGCGATGGCCGAGGGTGTCGTTGATAGCCTTGAAGCCGTCGAGGTCCAGGTAGCACAGGCCGATCCGGCCCGTCCCGCTCTGCTCGTACGACTCCGCCTCCAGTGCCGCCGACAACCGCTCGAAGAACAGCGCGCGGTTGGGCAGCCGGGTCACCGGGTCGTGCATCTGCAAGTGCCGCAGCCGCGCCTGGAGTTCACGGCGCGCGCTGATGTCGGCCACGGACAGCAGGACGCCCCGGCTTCCGTACCCCTGGGCTCCCGACGGACCCTGCCCGTTCCGTGAACCTCCCGCAGTCCCAGGAGTCTTCGAAGCCCCCGCCGCCTCCGTCGGCAGCGGTGCGACCGTGACCTGGGCCCAAAGGGAGTATCCGTCAGGGTGTTTGAGGCGGCGGGTGCAGCGAAGCCGAGCCTGTCGGCCGCGCAGAACCTCGCGGTACGCGTGCCACGCGCGCGTGTCGGACGCCAGGTCCACCAGATCGGCGGCCACCTTCCCCGCCAGCACTTCCGGGCCGATGCCCAGCAGCGTGCCCAGGGCCTCGTTCGCCGCGACGACCAGGCCCTCGCGGTCCACCACGGCCATCGCCAGTGGCGCCGCCGCGAAAGCGGCCGGCAACAAGGCGCTGTCCGCAGCCGCGGCTGAGCCCGCGGTTGAACCCGAGCCCGAGCCCGCAGCCGCAGTTGAACCCGAGCCCGAGCCCGCAGCTGTAGGGGGTGTCGACATGGACGAGATGGACGACATAGGCGACGTAGAAGGCATGGACGACGTGGAAGACGTGCCGATGTTACTCTCTGTGACAGCCGGCCGGACGAGATCTACCGCGGGCGCCGGCCCTTCGGACGTTCCGCTCACCGCTCGCTCCCGCAGTGCACTCGGTCTTCATATGGATCCCGTCGGGTGGCCGACCGGGCGGCAAGCCGCCGCCCTGGCCTTGTCCGTGCAGGAAAGTGTCAGGGAAGTGCCAGGAAAGTGTGCCGATCATAGAGGCTGGCCCCAAGCCCTTCCAGCCACTGTCCAGTGTCCATGAATGACCGGTGGTTCTGACAGATCGTTTCTGCCCGCGCCTGGACGGGTTCCTTCGCCCTCGATCGCATGTGACGTTCTGTGAGTGATTCGGGGTGTCGCTCCACGAAGGGTGAGCCTTCGCATGCTTGGTCGCCTGCCCCCTCGCCCCTGAACGTCCCTGGTCACCTGCCCGATGGCTCCCCGATCACCCTTCTGGTGCAGACAAACAGGGCATACAAGCGCAAGATCACACAGGCTGGTTGCGGTGTCCCCCGAAACTCGTGTCCGGAGGTCTGCGTGCCGCGTCAGCTTCCCCTCAAGGGGCTCACATACGACGCCCTGACGGGAATCAAGGGGCTCGCGCGCGCCGGAGCGCGCCCCCGACTGCGCAGCACGGCCGCCGTACTCACCACCATGACGGCCCTGGCCGCCACCTCTCTCATCGCCGGCCCCTCGGTCGCGGAACCCTTCTCGGCGCAGCCCTGCGCCCTGCAGCGCACCGACGCCCACCACTCGGAGGGCCTGGACACCTGGAACGCCGCCTATCCGCGCCCGTCCCGCGCCCTCGACGCCGTGATGCTGTTCCTCTCCTTCCCGGACGCACCGCCACGGACCACCCCCGCCGAACTGGCCGCCGATCATTTCCCGGCCACCAGCGACTTCTTCGCCCGAGCCTCGTACGGCAAGTTCACGCTGCGCCCGCATCCGCTCCGGCACTGGATCCGGATGCCGGAGCCGTCCACCGCGTACGCCATACAGCGGGACTGGAGTGCCGCCCACCGCGCCGCCTATCTGCGCGACGCGCTTGCCGCCGCCGACCGCGAGGTCGACTTCTCACGCTACGACATCGTCTACTTCGTGGCCGACCCGGACGCGCCCGGCGTCGACTCCGACGCGACGAAGGTCGTCAACCTGGACGTGCCGTTGCGGGCCGACGGCACGGACATCCGCCGGGTCGTCACCGTCTTCGAGAAGCATCCGCCGGACCGGCTGGTCCTCGCCCATGAGACGGGCCATGTCTTCGACCTGCCGGACCTCTACCACCGGCCCGTGGACGGAAAGGGTGACTGGGACACGTACGTCGGCGACTGGGACCTGATGGGCAGCCAGTTCGGCCTGGCGCCGGATCTGTTCGCCTGGCACAAGTGGAAACTCGGGTGGCTGGAACCGCGCCAGGTGGTGTGCGTGCGCGGGGGAGGTTCGTCGCGGCTGACCCTGGAATCGCTGGGGGCGCATCCGGCGGCGACCGCATACGCACGTGCGTATGCGGATGACGAGGGGCGTACGGGGGTGGCGGGTGCGCCGGTCTTCGGGCAGGGGAGCGGGGTGAAGCTGGCCGTGGTGCGGACCGGGGTCGACCGGGCGCTCGCCTTCGAGGCGCGGGGGGCGACGGGCAACGACAGCACGACCTGTACGCAGGGAGTGCTCGTCTACCGGGTGCACGGCGGGGCGGAGTCGGGTGGGGGTCCGGTCGAGGTGGTCGACGCCCATCCGCGTACCGAGGCATGCTGGGAGGACTCCGTCTATCCGCCCCTCGCGGACGCGCCCGTCGCCCTCGGCGAGAGCTTCACGGTGCCCGGCGAGAACGTGCGGGTCGAGGTGGAGGGGCGTACGGCTTCGGGGGCGTGGACGGTGCAGATCACGGCCGCCGACTGAGCCACGACGACGACCGTGGGAATGGCCCCGGTGGTGTGGGTGCAGGGGGTCCGGAAACGACGTTGGCGAGGCTGTTCGTAAACAGCCTCGCCAATCGACAACGTGCGCCGCCAGGGACTCGAACCCCGGACCCGCTGATTAAGAGTCAGCTGCTCTA
>NZ_JAVFVX010000147.1:0-14703 GCF_033441795.1 Streptomyces sp. ADMS
TCGGCGAGAGTGACCGCGCGCTGGTCGCGGACCTCCTCGGCGGTCCCGAAGTGGACGGAGGCGGGGGTGTGCCAGCCGATGCCCGAGTGCAGGCGCTCATGGTTGTAGTACGCGATGAACGTCGAACCCCCGGGTCGCACCGCAGGCGGGCGTTGGATTGGGTCTCGTCAGGGCTTGCGGTGGGTGAGCAGGTCGCCGGGCTGGCAGTCGAGGACTTCACAGAGCCGGGTCAGGGTGCTGAAGCGGATGGCCTTGGCTCTGCCGTTCTTCAGCACGGACAAGTTGGCAATGGTGACGCCGACCCGCTCGGCCAGTTCGGTCAGGGTCATGCCGTGCTCGGCCAGGAGCTTGTCGAGGTGGATCTCGATGGCGTGCGGGTCGGCGTCGGCGGGGGACACTAGACGACTCCCTCCAGGTCCTCGCGCATGGCGGTGGCCAGCCGCATCAACCGGGCGAAGGTGATCAGGCCGATGCCGGTGAAGAGCGCGGCCCAGGGTACGTGCCCCGGATCGAGCAGCATGGCGAACGGCCAGTACTCCGTCATGTCGCGCAGGAGAAGGCCGCCCACCACGGCCCCGCCGACGTGGAGCACGGCGGCGCCCGCCGCCAGGTACCAGCCGAAGGCGTTCAGCCCGCGGGCGGTCCGCTTCGTGAACGGCCCGTGCCTGCGGGCCCGGCGGATCAGCAGCAGGGCGAAGACGAACGCGCCGGCGTTCCATCCCCACGAGGTGGTGAGCCCGGCCAGATGCAGCGCCCGCTGTCCGGCGGAGGGATCGTCGAGACAGAACTGGGGGCCGTTCACGGTGATGCTCACCCCGGGATAGGAGCCGAACGCTCCGTCCAGCGCGCTGCTGGAGCCGGACATGGCGGTGTCCGTGACGCACACCGCAGGCATGTCGAAGAACCACAGGCTCGCATCATCGAGGACCAGCGAGGCCAGCACGAGCAGCGCCAGCAGGCCGGCGGCCACAGCGCACACCAGTGTCACCGCGAACTCGATGGGCTCCAGCGGGTCCTGCCGCCCCGAGGGTCTGTTCAACATGCCCATACCCCACCCCCTTATCGTTTATCGATGTTATTGAAAAACGATAAGGGTGTCGGCGCGGCCGCGCAACCACCTGCGCCTGCCGAAACTGGGTGAACTCGGGGAGGTGGCCGAGCGCCCAGGCGGTGCGGGAGCCTGCACGGATACCCCTCCAGGAAGCCGCCGTACGTCGACGAGAGGCGGAGATCGGTCAGCTCTATGGAGCGGCCCGAGGTGAGGACGATGCTGGTCAGCGGCATGGGGACGCCCTGGGACCGAGAAGGGACCGCTTCCCCGGAGTTTCACCTCCGCCACCCCGTCATCCGCGCCGCCGAAGCCACAGTCGCCCGTGCTTCCCGTTCCGTCAGGCCTGTCTGGACGGCCGCGTCCACCAAGGGGGCCAGCAGGCCGGGGCCGAGGCCGTTCTCGTAGGCGCGGCAGGCTGCCCAGAAGAGGCGGGTGTTGCGTTGGCCCTCGTGGGCCGCGAGGACGAAGTGGACCAGGCCTTGGCCGTGTTCGGCCGGTGCTGGGAGCGTGGAGCGGTGGGTGCGGGGCGGGGGGACGAGGAGGCGCAGGAGGGACGGTGGGCAGGGGGCCGGGGTCAGGTGGGCCGTGCCGGGGGCCGTGCCGTAGGCACCGTGTTCGGTGCGGGAGCCGGGGCCGACGAGGTAGCCGCCGGCTCCTCTGATGTCGATGCCGGGGGCCAGTCTGCTCGCCGAGTTGGGGACCACGGCGTCCGGGGGGCCGGTCAGCCAGAGGTGACGGCCGCCGGACGGGGTCAGGACGACCACCGTCTCGGGGATCGTGAACAGGTGGCGCAGGGCCAGTTCGCGCAGGGCCGCGGAGGAGTCCGTGCCCGACTTGGTGTCCAGGTCGATGCCGATGAGGTGGTGCGGGGGCAGACCGCAGGCGATGCCGTAGCCGGTGGCCCAGGGGGCGGCGGCGAAGAGTTCACGGATGCGGGACGGGTCGGTCGTGGCGTCGTACACGCCGTGGCCGAGGCTTCCGCACTCGCCGTGGCACGGGGCGTGCGTCGGGTCGTCGCGGTGGGGGGAGCGCAGGGCCGGGAGTTTTGTCCGGGACAGGGGGATGACGGCCAGGCCGCGTTCGGCGGCTGAGAGGGCATGGGCGAGGGCCAGCGTCGTGGCCTGCCGGTCTGTGGTGGCCATGCCTTCATGTTCGTACTCATGTTCGAAAAAGGGAAGGGTGTACCCCCTCGTCGTGACCGTGCTGGGGGAATGGCTCGAAATGTGCGGGAAGGCTGCGCCCCTTGCGCCCCTTGGGTTTCACCCCGGCGGCGTGGCCTGAATGACCCTTCCCGACCGGACCTGCGGCTTCAGTGACGCCAAGGGGGGTTTATCGACTTGTCATCACGCTTCAGGGGGAATAAGTGGTTCCGGGGTGGTTCGCCGGGGATTCGGTGGGCAATCCTGATCTCGCGACGCAGTGCACAGCGGCGATGCAAACACCGAGGAGGGTGGCCAACTGCCTTGGTATCAAAGGTACTTCGCGCATCGCGCATCGTGCATCACGCGCACAGATCACGCATCACACGCACTTCGTGCGGTCCGGCACTGGGAGCCGGGGCGTACCTGTTCTGGAGGAACAGCATGGCAAGCATCCGTACCGCCCGCGTTCTCGCCGCCGTCTCGGCCCTGCCCCTCGCCGCCGCGCTCTTCAGTGGCGTCGCGTCGGCGGACAACGGCGCCTTCGCGGACGACGGATCGAACGCGGCCGTAGCCGGCATCATCGGCAGCGGTGTGGGCGGTGACAACAACGGCAACTCGTCCACCTCGCAACAGCAGGCGGTCGGCTCCGGTGCCTCGAACCAGAACAACACCGCGCAGGTCAACGGCTCCGCGTTCACGGCGATCGACCAGTCCAACGCCGTCGTCAACTTCACCAACCTCTGGTGAGCCGTGGGCCGGCCGGGGTGTGGGTCCCCGGCCGGCCTGAACTCCCTTGTGGGGGGCGCTTCATGGGGTGGTAACGCGTCTGCGCGGCGGCACGTACTTCGTGCCGCCGCGCAGACGTTTCCGTACTCTTGACACCCTCCAGTATCTGACGGACAGTCAGAAACCGTGAGTCACCTACCCAGTCATCGGCCCAATCGTCGACCTGATGATCCGCCCGGCGAGCAACTCGCCGAGCAACTCGCCGAGCGGCTCGCCGCGTTCGAGGGGCGCCCCGCAGTCGTCGGCGGTGTCGGCAGGGATGCCGTCAACGAGCCGATGATCCGGCACTGGTGCGAGGCGCTGGGCGACAGCAGTACGGCGTACGCAGGGCCGGACGCCGTCGCGCCGGCCACCATGCTCCAGGTGTGGACAATGGGCGGCCTCTCCGGGAATCCTGGCCGCTCGGCCGCGTACGAGGAACTGCTCGCGCTGCTCGACGGCGCCGGCTGCACCTCGGTCGTGGCCACCGACTGCGAGCAGGAGTATCTGCGGCCCCTGCGGCCGGGGGACCGGATCGCGTTCGATTCGGTCGTCGAGTCCGTCTCCGGGCCCAAGACCACCAAGCTCGGCACCGGGTACTTCGTCACGACCCGGACGGATGTACGAGTGGGCGGTGAGCCGGTGGGCACCCATCGCTTCCGGATACTCAAGTACGCGCCGGTACGCGAGGACGCCCCCTCGCGCGCGCCTGAGACACCTGCGGGGCAGAAGGCACCGGCCACGCGCCCCCGGCCGGTCGTCAACCGCGACAACGCCGGCTTCTGGGACGGTGTCGACCGCCACCAGCTGCTCATCCAGCGGTGCCTCGGATGCCGCGCTCTCCGTTTCCCCTGGCTGCCGGGCTGCAACGCCTGCGGCAGCGGTGACTGGGACACCGTCGAGGCATGCGGCGACGGCACCGTCTTCTCGTATGTCGTCCTGCATCACCCGCCCTTCCCGGCCTTCGACCCGCCCTACGCGGTCGGGCTGATCGAGCTGGCTGAGGGCGTGCGGATCGTCAGCAACGTGGTGGGCGTGCCGTACGACAAGGTGCGGATCGGGATGCCCGTGCGGCTGGAGTTCGTGCGGTACGAGGAGGGCCAGCCGGCGCTTCCGGTGTTCCGGGGCGATCTTTCCGCGGAGGTGAGCGGATGAGGGCCGGGGACGAGCTGCCGCCGCTGGAGATCGCGATCACGCGAACGCTGATCGTCGCCGGGGCGATCGCCTCCCGTGACTTCCAGGACGTGCACCACGACGCCGAGTTGGCGCGGGCGAAGGGGTCCCCCGACATCTTCATGAACATCCTCACCACGAACGGGCTGGTGGGACGGTACGTCACCGACTGCTTCGGCCCCACCGCGGTCCTGCACAGGGTCGCCATCCGACTCGGCGCCCCCAACTACCCCGGCGACACCATGGTGTTGACCGGCCGTATCGAGGAGGCAGACGGCGACACGGCTGTCGTACGCGTCCTGGGGGCCAACGGGATCGGTCGCCATGTCTCCGGCACGGTGACCGTCTCCATCCTTCAGCCACCCCCGTCGTCCCTGCCGGGAGGCACGCCGTGACCCTGCACGCACGCGACGACCTCGGCGGCCGTACGGCCATCGCCGGCATCGGGGCCACCGAGTTCTCCAAGGACTCGGGGCGCAGCGAGCTGCGGCTGGCCGTGGAGGCGGTGCGCGCCGCGCTCGACGACGCCGGGCTGACGCCGGCCGACGTGGACGGCTTGGTCACGTTCACGATGGACACCAGCCCGGAGATCACCGTCGCGCAGGCCGCCGGCATCGGGGAGCTGTCCTTCTTCTCCCGGGTCCACTACGGCGGGGGCGCCGCCTGCGCGACCGTGCAGCAGGCGGCGCTCGCCGTCGCGGCCGGGGTGGCCGAGGTAGTCGTCTGCTACCGGGCCTTCAACGAGCGCTCGGGGCGGCGGTTCGGGTCGGGGGTGCAGCGGCGGGAGCCGTCGGCCGAGGGGGTGGCGCTCGGCTGGTCGCTGCCGTTCGGGCTGCTCACGCCCGCCTCCTGGGTGGCGATGGCGGCGCAGCGGTACCTGTACGCGTACGGGTTGTCGGCGGAGGCGTTCGGGCAGGTCGCCGTGCGCGGCCGGAAGTACGCGGCGACCAATCCGGCCGCCTGGTTCCACGGCAGGCCCATCACCCTCGCCGACCACGCGGCCTCGCGCTGGATCGCCGAGCCGCTGCGGCTGCTGGACTGCTGCCAGGAGACGGACGGCGGCCAGGCGGTCGTCGTCACGTCCGTCGAACGGGCGCGCGAGCTGCGGCACCGGCCGGCCGTCGTCGCAGCGGCGGCCCAGGGCGCCGGCCGCGCGCAGGAGCAGATGACGAGCTTCTACCGCGACGACCTCACCGGGCTCCCGGAGATGGGCGTGGTGGCGCGCCAGTTGTGGCGGACCGCCGGGGTGGGCCCGGCCGACATCGACGTCGCCATCCTGTACGACCACTTCACTCCGTTCGTGCTGATGCAGCTGGAGGAGTTCGGCTTCTGCGCGCCAGGCGAGGCGGCGGATTTCGTCGCGGCGGAGGGGCTGCCCCTGAACACGCACGGGGGTCAGCTCGGGGAGGCGTACCTGCACGGCATGAACGGCATCGCGGAGGCGGTACGGCAGCTGCGCGGGACCTCCGTGAACCAGGTGTCGGGCGCGGAAAGAGCGCTGGTCACAGCGGGTACAGGGGTGCCGACTTCGGGGCTGGTGCTGGAGGCCGCCGGGTGAGCGCGCCCGTCCGGCCGACCGCACCGCCCAGGGCTGTCACTACTACTGGAGGAGCAGCCTCCGTACTACTGCCGTACGACCCCTGAGGGGTGAACCCTCATAGCCCCGTACCCTGCCTCCACCTTCAGGAGGTGGAGCCAGCCCCCTTCCTACAACCTGAGGCGGACGCGGCTTCGGGACCTGCGGCCGATCCGCCCGAGCAGGGTCCGAACCTAGCGTAGAGCCATGACCACACCCGTCTGCACCAGCGCTTCGAACGCGGCTACGCCCGCGACGCAGACCCTGTCGTTCGCGTCGTACACCTCGTACCCGTCGTTCGCGTCGTACGTGAAGGCCCGCCGCCCGGTGCTGCTGCGCACCGCCCGGTCGCTCACCGCGAATCCGAGCGACGCGGAGGACCTGCTGCAGACCGCGCTCACCAAGACGTACGTCGCGTGGGAGCGGATCGAGGACCACCGTGCGCTCGACGGCTATGTCCGCAGGGCACTGCTGAACACACGGACGTCGCAGTGGCGGAAGCGCAAGGTCGACGAGTTCGTCTGCGACGAGCTGCCGGAGCCCGAGGGAACGCCGGTGGGCGATCCGGCGGAGCACCAGGTGCTGCACGACGCGATGTGGCGCGCGATCATGAAGCTGCCGGCGCGGCAGCGGGCGATGGTGGTGCTGCGGTACTACGAGGATCTGAGCGAGGTCCAGACGGCCGAGGTGCTCGGGGTTTCGGTGGGCACGGTCAAGTCGGCCGTCTCGCGGGCGCTGGGCAAGCTGCGCGAGGACCCTGAGCTGGTGCTCGCCCGGTAGCCTCCGCCGGCTCCGCCCGTTGGTTCCGGAACGGGAACCTCTTGCGACCGCCGATAGTTCCCGCAGCACGACGTGATCTGATCGATCACTCCCTCCTAGTGACGTACCGCTCGGTATGTGCGCAGAATCAGCACAACCTTTACCACCGAGTAGGCAATGAAGCCCCGGGAGGACGCCGTGCTGAGCACCATGCAGGACGTACCGCTGCTGATCTCAAGGATCCTGACCCATGGGTCGACGATCCACGGCGACTCGCAGGTCATCACCTGGACCGGCGACGCTGAACCGCAGCGCCGTTCCTTCGCCGAGATCGGGGCCCGGACGGCACAGCTCGCCCACGCCCTGCGCGACGACCTGGGAGTCGTCGGCGACGAGCGTGTGGCCACCCTGATGTGGAACAACCCCGAGCATGTCGAGGCCTACTTCGCGATCCCGTCCATGGGCGCGGTCCTCCACACCCTCAACCTGCGGCTGCCCCCCGAGCAGCTGGCCTGGATCGTCAACCACGCCGCCGACAAGGTGATCATCGCCAACGGCTCGCTGCTGCCGCTGCTCGCTCCGCTGCTCCCGCACCTCAAGACGGTCGAGCACGTGGTGATCTCCGGCCCCGGTGACCGTTCCGTTCTCGCCGGGTCGCACGCCCAGGTGCACGAGTACGAGGACCTAGTCGCCGGAAAGCCGACCGGTTACGACTGGCCCGAGCTGGACGAACGCACGGGCGCCGCCATGTGCTACACCTCCGGGACGACGGGCGACCCCAAGGGTGTGGTGTTCTCGCACCGCTCCATCTACCTGCACTCCCTCCAGGTCAACATGGCCCAGTCCATGGGTCTGACCGACGAGGACACCTCCCTCGTCGTAGTCCCCCAATTCCACGTGAACGCCTGGGGCCTGCCCCACGCGACCTTCATGACCGGCGTCAACATGCTGATGCCGGACCGGTTCCTGCAACCCGCCCCGCTCGCCGAGATGATCGAGAAGATTCGGCCGACGCACGCAGCGGCCGTCCCCACCATCTGGCAGGGCCTGCTCGGGGAGCTCACCGCACGCCCCCGGGACGTCTCGTCCCTCACCCAGGTCACCATCGGCGGCTCCGCCTGCCCGCCCGCCCTCATGGCCGCCTTCGACAAGCTGGGCATGCGCGTCTGTCACGCCTGGGGCATGACGGAGACCTCTCCACTCGGCACGATCGCCCGGCCGCCGGCCCATGCGGTGGGCACGGAGACGGAGTTCGCGTACCGCCTCACGCAGGGCCGCTTCCCGACGAGCGTCGAGGCCCGGCTGAGCGGCCCCGGCGGCGAACGGCTCCCCTGGGACGGCGAGTCGGCCGGCGAGCTGGAGGTGCGCGGCCCGTGGATCGCGGGCTCCTACTACAACGGCCCCGAAGGCGAACCCCTGCGCCCCGCCGACAAGTTCAGCGAGGACGGCTGGCTCAAGACGGGCGACGTGGGCACCATCAGCCCCGACGGCTTCCTGACGCTCACCGACCGTGCCAAGGACGTCATCAAGTCCGGCGGCGAGTGGATCTCGTCCGTCGACCTGGAGAACGCCCTCATGGCCCACCCGGACGTCATGGAGGCGGCCGTGGTGGCCGTCCCCGACGACAAGTGGGGCGAACGCCCGCTGGCCACCGTCGTCCTCTCGGAGGGCTCCACCGCCGACTTCACGTCCCTGCGTGCCTTCCTCGCCGACGAGGGCAAGATCGCCAAGTGGCAGCTCCCGGAGCGCTGGACGATCATCGAGTCGGTGCCGAAGACGAGCGTCGGCAAGTTCGACAAGAAGGTCCTGCGCAAGCAGTACGCGGAGGGCGAGCTGGACGTCACCAAGCTCTGACGGCCGACCGCCGCTGACATACGCGTTGGGGCAGTGTTTCACGTGAAACACTGCCCCAACCCGCGTACGGAATGTACTGATCGGTCCCGGTCAATTGGTTCCGATACGCGCGAGCAGATCGACGATCCGGCTCTGCACCTCGGTACTGGTGGACCGCTCGGCGAGGAACAGCACCGTCTCGCCCGAGGCGAGCCTCGGCAGGTCGGCCTGGTCGACGGCGGCTGTGTAGACGACCAGCGGAGTGCGATTCAACTGCCCGTTCGCCCGCAGCCAGTCCACGATTCCGGCCCTGCGGCGCCGCACCTGAAGCAGGTCCATGACCACCAGGTTCGGCCGCAACTGCGAGGCCAGCGTGACCGCGTCGGCGTCACTCGCGGCCCGCGCGACCTGCATCCCGCGCCGCTCCAGCGACGCCGTGAGCGCGAGCGCGATCTCCGCGTGCTCCTCGATGAGCAGTACCCGCGGAGGGTGCTGCTCACTGTCACGAGGGGCGAGCGCCTTCAGGAGTACGGCGGGGTCGGCGCCGTACGCCGCCTCGCGCGTCGCCTGCCCGAGTCCCGCCGTGACCAGTACCGGCACCTCGGCGGCCACGGCCGCCTGGCGCAGCGACTGGAGGGCGGTCCGGGTGATCGGCCCGGTCAGCGGATCGACGAACAGTGCCGCCGGGAAGGCAGCGATCTGCGCGGCGACCTCCTCACGCGAATGCACGATGACGGGCCGGTATCCGCGGTCGCTGAGCGCCTGTTGCGTGGTGACATCCGGCGCGGGCCACACCAGCAGCCGACGCGGATTGTCCAGCGGCTCCGGCGGCAACTCGTCGTCCATCGGCCGCGGCTGCGGCTGGTCGGAGACCTCGACGGCACCGCCCGGCCCGTCGAGCGGCTCGGGCCCCTCGGCGGCGTTCTCGTCCGGTGCTCCTATGGCGTACGAACGCCCGGCCCCCTCGGTGAACCCCGGCAGCCGCGGAGCGCCCGGGGTGAGCTGCGTCTGCCCGGCGAGCGAGGGCTGCGCGGGCAACGGCACCTGGGCGAGCGGTGCTTGTCCGGCGAGGGAGGGCTGACCCGGCAGGGGCGCCTGGCCGGCCAGGGAGGGTTGCGCCGGGGTCGGCGCGACGGGCGGGACCTGCGCCGCCGGAGGCGTGGCGGTGGCCGCCTGACCCGGCTGCGGGTGGGGGCGGGCCGTCGTCTCCGGCTGTCCGGCGGCGGGTTCGGGGCGCGTACCGAGCTTGCGGCGGCGGCCGGAGCCGTTCGAGCCGTTGGTGCCGTGCGGGGGCGTCGCGGGCTGCGGCCGGCCCGGCGCCTGCACCTGCGCCGCCTGTCGGCTGAACGCCACCCCTTGCCCGAGCGTCCGCACACTGATCGCCTGCCCCTGCGTCGAGTTGGGGTCGACCGGCGCGGCGGCGGCCTCGGCGGGCGGCGCCTGCCCGGGCCGGGGCTGCCCGGCACGCTCGGGAGGAAGCGGGGCGGCTACCGCCTGGGGGGCGGGCGCGGGAGCGGCGGCCGGGGCGTTCGCGTTCAGGCTCTGCTGTACGGGGATGCCGACGTCCGGGGTCTCGTCGTCGGACGGGGGCCAGGGCTGGGGCTGGGCGGCGGGGGCCGCCTGGGCCGGGATCGCCTGGCCGGGGGCGAGGGCGGGCTGGGACGCCGTACCCTGCGCCGGGACCTGCTGGGCAATGGCCTGGGAAACGCCCTGGGGGGCCTGCTGCGGGACCTGTTGGGGAACCTGCTGGCCCTGGACGCCCTGTGCCGGGACGGGCTGGCCGGGTACGGGCTGCGCGACCGGCTGGCCGAGCGCCGGCTGCCCGGGGAGCCCCTGCGCGGGAACTGCCTGTCCGGGTACGGCCTGTGCGACCTGCGCGTTCTGTGCCGCGGGGACAGACTGCCCGGGCGGGGCCTGGCCGGGCATGACCTGCGCCTGCCCCGGTACGCCGCCCTGCGGACCGGCTGCGGCCTGGGCGGCGTTCGCCTGCACGGGAGCCGCCTGGCCGGGAATCCCGCCCGGAGGCACGGCCCCCGGCTGCTCCGGGGCGTGGCGCGCCCGGCGGCGACCGGTCGGGGCGGATGTCGGGTGGGGCTGGGGCGGGGTGTGGTCGTCGTCGGGATCGTGTGTGAGCCCGTCATGACGGCCACCGTCGTCGAACCGGTCCCCGACAGGCCCGGCAGGCGTCTCGTGGGTGCCCTCGTCCGTCCGGTCGGCCTCGGCCGGGGGCAGCGCGAACACCGGACGGGCGCCCGCCTCCTGCGCGGCGCCACGCTCGGCCGCTGCCGCCAGGGCACGGCGCCGGCGCCCTGTGGGCTGCCCGCCCGTGCTCTCGTCGGCGGCGCTCTGCGCACCGGGGGCCCCGGAAGGAGCCGCGGGCAGGGCGGGAGGCAACGCGTGCTGCTCGCCTCCGGCGCGCCGTGCCGGAGCGCCGGGTACGCCCCGGGGCGACACCGTCCCGCCCAGGCCGGTGCCGGCGGCAGCGGTGCCCGCGCCCTGCTCGCCCGCCATGACGACGGCGCCGGTGGAGACACCGTCCCCTCCGCCCGCGTCGCCCGCGTCGGCAGGGCTGGGCCGGCCACGCCGGCGCCCGGTACCGCCGTCCGCCTCGGCGGCGGGCTGGATCTGGGGCTGGGGCTGCGGAGCGGTGCCCGAAGCCGCGGCGGCCTCCTCGGCCACCCGCCTCCGGCGCCGCCCGGTGGGCGCCACCGCCTCGCCGCCGGAGTCAGAGGCCTCGACGTCGGCCTCGGCCTCGACGGCGCCCTCCGGTACATCGGCGTCCAGGAAGGCGTCCACGGAAGACCGCCGGGCCCGCCGCCGCTGGTTGACGCCACCGTTGCCGCTGTTGCTGTCTCCGCCCTGCCCGGGCACGGCGAGCTGGCCGCCGACGCCGGTCTCCTCGGCCTCGTCCTCGGCCTCGGCAACCACCGCGCCCGCCCCGCCCCCGATGGGCACCTCAAGGACGTACGCGCTGCCGCTCATGCCCGGCACCTCGTGCGTCTGGAGCACTCCGCCGTGGGCGCGCACGATCCCGCGCACGATCGGCTCGTGCACCGGGTCTCCCCCGGTGTACGGCCCGCGCACCTCGATCCGTACGACCTCACCGCGCTGCGCTGCCGCGACGACGACCGTGTTGTCCATGTAACCGCCCGCGGAGGCCGGCGAGTTGCCGGTCGCGTCGACGCCGGCGACGTCCGCGACGAGGTGCGCGAGGGCGGTGGCGAGGCGCTGCGGATCGACCTCGGCCTCGATGGGCGGCGCGTGCACGGCGAACTGGACGCGCCCGGGCCCGATCAGTTCGACGGCTCCGTCGACACCGGCGGCCACGACCGCGTCGAGCATCACCTTCGTACGGGTGACGGAGTCGGTGCCCGCGTCGAGCCGCTGGTAGGAGAGGACGTTGTCGACGAGCGTGGTGATGCGCGAGTAACCGGCCGACAGATGGTGCAGCACCTGGTTGGCCTCCGGCCACAGCTGCCCGGCGTCGTCGGCGGCGAGGGCGGCCAGTTCACGGCGCAGTTCGTCGAGGGGCCCGCGCAGCGAACGTCCGAGCAGCACGAGCAGCTGCTCCTGGCGGCCGGCCAGGGCCTCGTACCGGTCCTTCTCGCGCTCCGCGAGCGCCGCGTAACGGTCCTCGCCCGCGGCGAGTTCCTCCTCGTGCTCCTCGCGCAGCTGCTCGATCTCGGCGACGTGCTGCTGGCGCAGGGCGGTGAGCTCGGAGGCGTGCTCCTCGGCGAGCCGCTCCAGCTCCTCCGCGTGCAGCTTGTCGGCGGCGTCCTTCTCGTCGGCGAGGGAGTCGTACGGACGCCGGTCGGTGAAGGTCATGACGGCGCCGACGAGCTGGTCGCCGTCCCGGACGGGCGCGGTCGTCAGGTCGACGGAGACCTTGTCCCCGCTCTTGGACCACAGCACCTGCCCGCGCACCCGGTGCTTGCGCCCGGACCGCAGGGTGTCGGCGAGCGGCGACTCGCCGTACGGGAAGGGCTCGCCGTCGGCGCGCGAGTGCAGGACGAGCGTGTGGAGCTCGCGCCCGCCGAGATCGCTGGCCCGGTAACCCAGTATCTGAGCGGCGGCGGGATTGACGAGAACAACCCGTCCCTCGGTGTCCGTCCCGACGACCCCCTCCGCAGCGGCACGCAGGATCATCTCGGTCTGACGTTGCGAACGCGCGAGTTCGGCCTCGGTGTCGACGGTGCCGGACAGATCGCGTACGACGAGCATGAGCAGCTCGTCATTGGTGTAGCCGTAGCTGTCGTACGCCTGCTGGCCGTTCTCAAGATTCGCACTGGTGACCTCGACGGGAAACTCGCTCCCGTCCGTCCGCCGGGCGATCATCCGGGTCGGCTTGGTCTGCCCGTTCGGGTCCATGGAGTCGGGGCGCCGCATGGTGCCGGGGATCAGCCGCGAGTCGAACTGCGGCAGCAGATCGAGCAGCCCGCGCCCGACGAGGGCGGTACCCGGCGTCTCGAAGGCCCCCAGGGCGATCGTATTGGCGTTGACGACGGTCCCATTGGCGTTGACCAGCACCAACGCATCGGGCAGCGCGTCGAGTATGGCTGCGAGGCGAGCAGCGCCTCGGGATGGCCTGCTGCTCACGAGACGCTTCCTCCCTGTTACCGCACCTTGCCTACCGCGGGTGTCATCTTGCCAACCGGCCCGCAACGTGTCACGCGAGGGAGTCTAAGGGCAGTGGTTGCGCTCGCGACGCCGGATGAGAGGGAGGTCGCACGACGAAGTGACAGAGACGCTGTGGCGGCGCCTTTCACACCGCTTATGCGGTACGGGGTGCCCGAGAGGGTGGAGTGAGGGCCCTTGGGGGCCCTGCCGTGCCGGTCAGGAGCTTGGGAGAGGTGCTTGCGCGAGGAGTCTGGTGGGGGCTCAGCGAAGATCGGGCAGCACCGGTACGAGCCGGTTCCAGCGGGCGATCTGACATCCGTTGCTGCGATCGAACGTGGCGTCGACGGGACGCCCGGCCCAGGTCCCGGTCACATGGGCGGTGGCAGGGCCGCCGTACATCATCGTGCAGACGCTGTCGGGGGAGACGGGGGCGAACGGATCCCTGCCCCACCGCGCCCCTCGGTCGAGGGACTGGCAGGCATCCTCCACGCTGGGATGACTCCCGCCCCCGGGATGACAGGCCAACTCGAACCGCCCGTCACCACGCCCACCGGTGCCGCGGACGGTGACGGTGAGGTGATCGGAGGCACGCCCCGTGTGGGCGAGGGGGCCGAAGGGTGTGAGGGGGCGCGACTGGGGCCCCGCGTCGGCGTACGCGGCCGGAGGCGACGCGGAGAGGGAGGCGGCGGCGAGGGAGACGCCGGCGGTTGCGGCGAACACGATCCGCCGGAGGGCGTTGGTGCCGGTGCCGGTGCCGGTGCCGGTGCCGGTGCCGGTGCGGGGAGGAAGGGCGGCGACGGGGTGAGAGGCGTGAGGGGTGTGAGCGGTGTGAGGGGTGAGCTTGAACATGACCTGACTAACGCCTGATGTCGAAGGACGTTGCGCGAGCCGGCCCACGGGGCGGCACCCGCGACATCTCGCGGCAGGGGCCGGCACAACGGCTTTGCCCTGCGCCCGGCCTGCCTAGTACCGTGGGAGGCGATTGGTGACACCGCGCTCGTCTGTGTCATCATCTGCACGCACCACTCGCGCTCGCGCGGGAGGTTGTGCTGGAGGCGTCGCCTAGTCCGGTCTATGGCGCCGCACTGCTAATGCGGTTTGGGACTTACATCCCATCGAGGGTTCAAATCCCTCCGCCTCCGCACCTGATCCCGAAGCCCTGGTCACCACTGACCGGGGCTTCGGCCGTTTCAGTGCTCTGGCGGCCGTTTTCGCAGGTCAGGCCGGGTGCGACAAACGGATTTCACCTCACGCCGCCAGTCATGTAATGTTGTTCCCGCAACGCCGACCGGGTCAAAAAGCCCGGAAGGAAGAGCGAACACAACAGAAGACACAAGCACTCGTAGCTTAACGGATAGAGCATCTGACTACGGATCAGAAGGTTGCAGGTTCGAATCCTGCCGAGTGCACAGCAGACCAGAGGCCCCGTGGAGGAATCCACGGGGCCTCTGGTTTTTGCGTTGACGGCAGTGTTTGACGGCAACCGCCTTTGTGGGCCGATCAGGCGACTACCGGGACACCGGCCGCGCCGTCGTCATCGTCTGAGCCGTTGCCGTCACCCCTCAGGGCATCCCCTACGCGGTCGAACGCTGAGCGCTGCGAGTCGAGCCGTACGAACGTGTAGATGTCCATGGTCACGCGGATCGAACTGTGGCCGAGCACTTCCATGATCATGCGGGCGTCTGCGCCCTGTTCGTGGAGGAGCGACGCGCAAGTGTGGCGCAGGTCGTGCGTGCGCCGTGAGGCGCTGTGTTTCGAGCGGAGGTGAAAGACCTTCGCCGCTGATC
>NZ_JAVFVX010000148.1:0-14427 GCF_033441795.1 Streptomyces sp. ADMS
GTTTGAGGACAAGGCCCGTTCAGGGCCGTAGGGGGTCTGGGGGCGCAGCCCCCAGAAACGGGATGGGACGGGTAGGGGCGGCGGGGGCGAAACACGCACCGCCCACGCACCGCCCCCTCCTCACAACCGCCCGATATCCCCCTTGCGCATCCGCGGCCCCCGCCTTCCCGGCGTACGCCCACTCAGCAGAATCAACCGAGCCGCCCGATGGCGCTGCCCCGCATACGGCTCCAGCAACGACAACATCACCTCATCATCCGCATCCCGGTCCCCCGCCAGCGCGAACCCCACGATCCCCGGCAGATGCAGGTCCCCGACCGTCACCGCGTCCGCCGCCCCATGACTCCGCTGCACAACCTCCGCAGATGTCCACGGCCCCACCCCGGGAACCACCTCCAAACGCGCCCGCGCCCGCTCCGGCTCCAGCGCCACAGCCTCCTCCAGCCGCCCCGCGACCCGAACCGCCCGCAGAATCGTCGACGCCCGCTTGTTGTCGACCCCGGCCCGATGCCACTCCCAGGACGGAATCAGCGCCCAGTCCCGCGCCGCGGGCACAACGAACAGCCCTCGTGCCGCAACCTCACCCGCGGGCCCCGGCGCAGGCTCCCCGAACTTCCGTACGAGCAACCGCCACGCCCGATAAGCCTCATCGGTCGTGACCTTCTGCTCCAGCACGGACGGAATCAGCGACTCCATGACCAGCCCGGTCCGAGTCAGCCGCAACCCCGGCCGCCGATGCCGGGCGAGCGCGACAATCCGGTGCCGGGGCGTGAACGCGTCGGGATCGTCGGCCGCCCCCAGCAACTCGGGCAACCGATCCAGCAGCCACTCGGCCCCGGGCCCCCACGCCTCCCCCCGGACAACCCCGTCGCGCAGCGCGACCCGCAGCGTCCCGGGCCCGGCAGGCGTACGGCTGGTCCGCCACACGGACCCGTCGGGCGCCGCCCGGAACGTGGGGTCGCCCGGCCCTCGCCGCAACGGCCCCAGCACCAGCCCGAGGTCGAGAGGAACCCCGGGCACCCAGGTCCGGCTCCGCCCCGGCGCGACAGCCTGCCTGGGCACCCCACCGGGCACGGCGACATGCCCACCCCGCACGGTCGTACGAGTGGGCCGCGGAGCGAACCGACCTGGCACGAAAACCGCTCCCAGCACATGAAAAAGGAGCCCGAAAAACGAACCGACCCAAAAAGACCAAAAGCCCCTACGGGGGAGTCTGCCACCCCCAGACCCCTAGCCTCTCCCCACACCTCCACCCCCGACAAGTTCACCGCACCTCGATGAACGCCCCCGCATCCCGATCCACCCGAGCCCGCGGCGCCTCCGCCGGATGCCCGACCGCGACCGTCCCCATCGGATCCCACCCCGCGGGCAGCCCCAGCACCTCCCGCACGACGTCCCGGCAGAACATCGTCGACGACACCCACGCCGACCCGAGCCGCTCCCCGGCTAGCGCGACGAGGAAGTTCTGCACCCCGGCCCCGGTCGCGACCACGAACATCTCCCGCTCGGCGCCGTCCCGCCGCGCGTCCCCGTACGTGTGCGACCCGTCCATCACCAGACAGGGCACCACGAGATACGGCGCGCCCCGCAGCACCTCACCCCGTCGCACCCGCTTCTCGATGGACGCCTCACTCTTCCCGTCCCGCCGTAGATCCGCGATCCAGGCGTCCCGCATCGCATCGAGCAGTTCGGTCCGCGACCGCTCCGACTCCAGCAGTACGAAGCGCCACGGCGTCGTGTGATGAGGAGCGGGCGCGGTCACGGCGGCGGCGACCGCCCGCCGTACCGCACCGGGGTCGACGGGTTCGGCCGTGAAGGCCCGCACCGTACGCCGCTGGGTCACCGCCTCCCGTACGGCCTCCGACGTACCGAGACGGAACATGTCGTCGCGGGCGTCGCGCACCAGGGCCCGAGCCCCCGCCCCCTCGTCATCGCCCTCGGCCACCACCTGCGTCAGCCCGCGTACGACGGCGACGGGCAGCCCCGAAGCCTTGCCCTTGACCAGGTCCCCGGCGGCGGCCAGCTCATCGGCGGTCGCCACGACGGTGGCGGACAACGGATTGCCGTACGCGTCCGTGCCCCCGCGCAGATCGTCGAGCACGCGCACGCCCGCGGCGCCGATCGCCACGTCCGTGAGCCCCGCGCGCCAGGGGCGCCCGAAGGTGTCGGTCACGACGACCCCGACGTTGACGCCCAGCACGTCCCTCAGCCCGTCCCGGACCGCCCGCGCGGACGCGTCGGGATCCTCGGGCAGCAGCAGCACCGTCCCGGAAGGCGTGTTGGAGGCGTCGACGCCGGCCGCGGCCATCACCAGCCCCTGCCGGTTCTCCACGATCCGCAGTGCCCCGCGCCGGGCGACGACCCGCACGGTCTCGGCGTCGATGGCGGCCTCCCGGTCCGCGGCCCGGACGACACGCCCCTCGGCCTTGGACACGATCTTCGAGGTGACGAGCAGCACATCCCCGTCGCGCAGCTCGGGCTCGGCGGCGGCGATGAGCTTCGCGAGATGGTCCCCCTGTTGCACCTCGGGCAGTCCACCCACGGCCCAGACCCGATACTCGGGCTGCTCAGCGGCACCCGCAGGGGTCGGGTCCCCGCCCCCGCCACACTCGTCGAAAACTCCGCCGCTCATACGCTCCGCACCTCCTCGGCCAGCGCGAGGGCCGCGCGCGCCATCTGCGCCGACGCCTCCACGTCCGTCATCATCAGCGGCACGGCACGGCAGCGGATGCCCGCCGTCTCCACCCGCTCCACCACACCGGCGTCGACGGTGTCGACGAGCCAGCCGTCCAGCAGCCCCGAGCCGTAGTGCTCGGCGACCGCCGCGGCCGTGGCCTCGACGCCGACCGCCGCGAGCACCTTGTCGGCCATCCCGCGCACGGGCGCGTCCCCGACGATGGGGGAGAGGCCCACCACGGGCACCCCTGCCTCGGCGATCGCCTCGCGGATCCCGGGCACCGCCAGGATCGTGCCGACGGACACGACCGGGTTGGAGGGCGGGAAGAGGATCACGTCGGCGTCGCCGATCGCCTCCAGGACCCCCGGCGCCGGCTTCGCCTGCTCCGCGCCGACCGGCACGATGGCCTCGGCCGGAACGGAGGCCCGCAGCCGTACCCAGTACTCCTGGAAGTGGACGGCCTTGCGCTCCCCGTCGATCTCGACGGCGACATGCGTCTCCACACGGTCGTCGGACATCGGGATGAGCCGCACCCCGGGCTTCCACCGGTCGCACAGCGCCTCCGTGACGGCGCTCAGCGGATAGCCCGCGCCGAGCATCTGCGTCCGCACGATGTGCGTCGCGAAGTCCCGGTCGCCGAGACCGAACCACTCCGGCCCGACGCCGTACGCCGCGAGCTCCTCCTTCAGATGGAAGGTCTCGTCGGTCCGCCCCCAGCCCTGCTCCTCGTTGATGCCGCCGCCGAGGGTGTACATCACCGTGTCGAGGTCGGGGCAGACCTTCAGCCCGAAGAGGTGAATGTCGTCCCCGGTGTTGCCGATGACGGTGATGTCCGCGTCCGGCACGGCCCGCTGAAGGCCGCGCAGGAACCGGGCACCGCCGATGCCGCCTGCCAGAACCACAATGCGCATACGGACAAGTCTTGCAGGCGGGTACGACAACGCGTCGGCCGGTCGCCGAGGCCGGCGAAGAGCCCGGTCTCAGACAGTCACGGGGGAGTCTCAGCCGGCCACGGCCGCCGACGGGGCGCAGCGCGCCGCGTGCATCGGCATCTCCGTCAGGCCCGGGTAGTAGACGTGCAGGCTCACGGCCGGTTCGAGTGCGTCGTTGACCACCTCGTGGACGTACCCCGGAGCGAACACCCGCTGCGCCCCCGCCGGCAACGCGCGCGTGCCGCGCTCCGTCCGCTCGGTCAGCTGTCCGTCCAGGACCGTGAGGACGCCCGACGAGCCCCCGTGGTCGTGCAGTCCGCTGCCCTGGCCCGGGACCCAGGACAGCAGCCACACCTCGTAGCCGGGGCCGGTGCGCAGCCGGTAGTACCAGCGTGAGGTGGCGTCGTACTGGACGAGGTGCTCCCACTGGGAGCGGTCCGCGGCGACGCTGCGGGCCAGGCCGACGAAGTCGGCGACGGTGGCCGGGTGCTCGCGCGGGGCCTGGAGGAGGTGCGGTACTTCGAGGATGTCGCCTGCGATCTGGAGGTCGCTGTCGCTGTTCATGGAGTGCGGTGTTCCTCGGCGGGAGAAGTGTGGGGGCCGGCTGGGTGTCGCGTACCGTCCGCCCGGGTCACGGGCGGGAAAGGCGTCGCCCTGGTGTGGGCTTGGGGAAACAGCAGCCGAGTCGCGGTGGACTCAAGGGCGGCCGGAGCGCGTTGGGCTCAACAGCTGGAACAGCAACAACAGCTACAGCGAGCACGGGCAGCACCGAGGGACCGCGCGGGGCGGGTCGAGGTGAGTGCCAAGTTCGCGAGCATGCCCACAAGGACATCGGTTCACACCTTCACTGTCAACTCGGCACCCACTATGTGGGACATGTTTCACCTCATCCGGTTCATCTCCCAGGTGAAAGGTTTGTTCGTGCGCCCGCGGGACACATGGCGCACAACCAGGCGCACGGTTCTCGGAACGAGATCGAACTCCTGGGCGTCTTCTCCCGTACAGGCTCCTGTGCGGGGGCGGTCGTCCTCCGGGGCCTCCTCTGTCTGTCGAGGTTTATGCCGATTTGAACACTTTCCGCATGGCCTTGGTTCCGCAGAGTGAATAAGGGGCCCAATAGCAGATCTCGGCTTGACTCGCCCGGAGCAGCACACTTGTAATTTCACTCGTGTCGTTCGGCCCATATCGGTTGACGGCAACCTCACGGGGACGCGAAAGACGGACGAGGGGCGCACATGACCGAGACGGTGCAGCAACTGCTGGTCGACGACGCGGACGAGGAACTCGGCTGGCAGGAGCGCGCGCTGTGCGCCCAGACCGATCCCGAGTCCTTCTTTCCCGAGAAGGGCGGATCGACCCGCGAGGCCAAGAAGGTCTGCCTCGCATGCGAGGTCCGTTCCGAGTGCCTTGAGTACGCCCTCGAGAACGACGAACGCTTCGGTATCTGGGGCGGCCTGTCCGAACGCGAACGCCGCCGTCTGAAGAAGGCAGCGGTCTGAGGCGTAGAGCACCGGGTTCCACGCAACGCAGCACAACGCTACGAGCGGCCCGTCGCGGGTGGTTGTCCACAGGCGGCGGGCCGCTTTGCTGCCCAGCCGATAGTGTGGCTGCTCGTCCGAGACGTCCCGCCGCTCACAGAGGGCACAGGCGTCCACCACAGTCCACCGAACCGGGGCCCGTACCTCGATGTCCGCGCACAGCCACACGGCAGCCGACCACGGCAATGCCGCCACGCCTGAGTTCCCGCGTCACGTGGTGACCGCGGTGCTCGTCTCCCACGACGGCGCCCGCTGGCTGCCCGAGGCGCTCGCCGGGCTGCTCGGCCAGGAGCGCCCGGTGCAGAACGCCATGGCGGCCGACACCGGCAGCGCGGACGACTCCGCCCAGCTGGTCACCGACGCCCTCGGCGCCGACCGCGTCCTGCACCTCGCCCGCCGCACCGGCTTCGGCCAGGCCGTCGAGGAGGCCAACCGCACCGCGCCCGTCCTCACCCCGGACGAGCTGACGTACCTGAAGCGCCCCAGCGGCTGGGACCCCGTCACCCGCACCTGGCGCGACGACGCGTACGACATGCCGGAGCTCCCCCACGGGGAACCGGTGCAATGGCTCTGGCTGCTGCACGACGACTGCGCCCCCGACCCGGACGCCCTGGCCCAGTTGCTGCGGGTCGTGGAGACCGAGCACGAGCTGGGCCGGGGGGACGACATCGCGGTCGTCGGCCCCAAGCTGCGCGGCTGGTACGACCGCAGGCAGCTCCTCGAAGTCGGCGTCACCATCGCCAACTCCGGCCGCCGCTGGACCGGTCTGGACCGCCGCGAACAGGACCAGGGCCAGCACGACCACGTCCGCCCGGTGCTGTCCGTGTCCACCGCCGGCATGCTCGTCCGCCGCGACATCTTCGAGGAACTCGGCGGCTTCGACCGCAGGCTGCCCCTGATGCGCGACGACGTCGACCTGTGCTGGCGAGCCACCGCCGCCGGCCACCGTGTCCTCGTCGCCCCCGAGGCGGTCGTACGGCACGCCGAGGCGTCCTCCCGCGAGCGCCGCACCGTCGACTGCGTGGGCCGCACCTCCGCGTCCCCGCACAAGGTCGACAAGGCCGGCGCCGTCTACACCCTGCTCGTCAACAGCCGTACGGCCCAGTTGCCCTGGGTGCTGCTGCGCGTGGTCCTCGGCACGATGCTGCGCACGGTGGCGTATCTGGTCGGCAAGGTCCCCGGACAGGCCGTGGACGAGATCCGCGGCCTCCTGGGCACCCTGCTGCGACCCGAGCGGATCATCGCCGGGCGCCGCCGCAGAGGCGTTCCGCAGGTCGACAAGGGTGAGCTGCGGGCGCTGTTCCCGCCACCCGGCGCGACCGTGCGGGCCACCATCGAACAGGCCGCCGGCGAGCTCGGCGGCCGCTCCGACCCCGAGGTCACCTCCGGCGCGGGCCGGCACGGCGGCGCGGTCGAGTCAGGACCCGGCGGTGACGACGCCGACTTCCTGGAGGTCGAGCAGTTCGTCCGTCTCAAGCGCATCGCCCGCAAGCCCGGCCCGGTGCTCTTCCTCGCACTCCTGCTCGTCTCGCTCGTCGCCTGCCGCGAACTGCTCGGCGGCGGCGCCCTCGCGGGCGGCGCGCTGCTGCCCGCCCCGGCCGACTCCGCCGAACTCTGGGCGCGTTACCTGGACGCCTGGCATCCGGTGGGCGTGGGCGACACCTCGTCGGCGCCGCCCTATCTGGCGCTCGTCGCGATGCTCGCCTCCACGCTGTTCGGCTCGGCAAACCTCGCGGTCACCGTCCTGCTGGTCGCCTCGGTGCCGCTGGCCGGCTTCACCGCGTACTTCGCCTCCCGCCCGCTCGTCGAATCGCGGCTCCTGCGCGCGTGGGCGGCCGTCGTCTACGCCTTCCTGCCCGCCGCCACCGGCGCCCTCGCGGGCGGCCGGATCGGCACCGCCGTACTCGCCGTCCTCCTGCCGCTGATGGCCCGCGCGGCCATCGCGGCGAGCGGCCTGACACACCCGTCAGGGGCGCGCGGCAGCTGGCGCGCCACGTGGGCGTACACGCTGCTGCTCACGATCACCACCGCCTTCACGCCGATCGTGTGGCCCATCGCCCTGCTGCTCGGCCTCGCGCTCCTCGTCGTACGGCGAGGCGAGATCACCGCGTACACGATCCGCTTCCTGGCTCAGCTCGGCGTACCGCTGCTGGTCCTCGCGCCCTGGTCGCTGTCCCTTCTCCCGTTCGGCTTCTTCCAGGAAGCCGGTCTGGAGTACGGCTCCGGCGCCGCCACCGCCCTCGAACTCCTCAGCGCCAGTCCCGGCGGCCCCGGCACGGTCAGCGCGCTGATGCTCATCGGCGTCGTGCTGGCCGCGCTGGCCGCCCTGCTGCGCACGGAGCGTCAGTTCGGGATCTGGACCGCCTGGGCGGTCGCCCTCGTCGCGCTTGTCTTCGCGGTCCTCTCCAACAGTTCGGCGTGGGCCGGACCCGCCACCCTCGTCTACGGCCTCGCCCTGCTGGCCGCCGCCGCGCTCGGCGCCGACGGGGCACGCTCGCGCGTGGCCGAGCAGAGCTTCGGCTGGCGCCAGCCCGTCGCCGCGCTGATCGCGTTCGCCGCCGCCGCGGGCCCGCTGCTCCTCGCCGCCGGCTGGATGATCCGCGGCGCCGACGGCCCCCTGGAGCGGCGCGACCCCGTCCAGGTGCCCGCGTTCGTCGCCGAGGAGAGCGGCACCCGCGACCAGGCCCGCACCCTGGTCCTGGCCAGCGACTCCACCGCCCGCGTCGGCTACACCCTCGTCCGTGGCTCCGGCGCCCGCCTCGGCGACGGTGAACTCGCGGCCCAGAGTGGTGAGAACGCCCTCCTCGACAAGGTCGTCGCCAACCTCGTCGCGGGTTCCGGCGCCGACCAGGCCGACGAACTCGGTGACTTCGCCGTGCGCTACGTCCTCGTCCACAAGGGTGCACCCCGACAGATCAGCCGTGTCCTGGATGCCACGCCCGGCCTGAGCAGGCTCAGCCAGCAGGACGGCGGCGCACTGTGGCGTGTCGACCGGCAGGTCTCGCGCGCCGCCATCGTCCCGGCGTCCGGCTCCGGCGACCCGCAGCCCATCGCCGCGGGCCCCGTCGACATCCACACCACGATCCCGGCCGGCTCGGGCAGCCGAGTCCTGCGCCTCGCCGACTCCGTCGACGAGGCATGGACGGCCACCCTGGACGGCAAACCCCTCACCCCCGCCACCCTCGACGGCTGGGCCCAGGGCTTCGAGCTTCCCTCCTCCGGAGGGAAGCTGGACGTCCACTTCGACACCCCGATCGGACACACCGCCTGGCTGTGGACGCAGGGCGCGCTCGCCGTCGTCCTCGTCGTCATGGCCCTGCCGGGCCGCCGCCGGGACGTCGACGACGACCTTCCGGAGGAAGAGCGCGAGATCCCCGCCCAGGCCACCACCGGCGAGGGCCGCCGTGCCCGCCGCCTGCGCGCCCAGGCGGAGGCCGACCAGAGCGAACAGGCCGACGGACAGGCCGAGTTCCCCTCGGACACTCCTCCTCCGCCGGAGGAGACCCCGGCCGCGGTCCCGCAGCAGCAGCCGTACGGCGACGAATGGAACACCGCGGCCTACGCGGGCACCCAGTACGACGGCTACAGCGCCGACCAGTACCAGAACGCCCAGCAGTACCCGCCGGGCGCCTACGACCCGGCGTACCAGGGCGATCCATACCAGAACGGCCAGTACGACCCCTACGCGTACGGCGGTTCGCCCCAGACGACGGCGTACGACCAGACGTACACCCAGGGTTACGACCCCGCGTACGACCCGGCGCAGCCACAACAGCCCCACCCGCAGGGTGAGCGCCCCGACGGGAGCCAGCAGTGAACCGCACCACCATCTCCCTGATCGCCGGCACGGCCGCGCTCGCCGCCGTCACCGGGTTCGCCTCGCTCAGCACACCGGACGCGGCCGACGCGGGCACGGCCAAGGCCGCCGCCCAACTGCCCGTGGAGCGCACGAGCCTGCTCTGCCCGACTCCCAGCACCTCCGACCTCGCGGAGACGACGTACACGTCCTTCACGCCCGTCACCGAGGGCACCGGGAGTGACGGCAAGGCCGAACTGGCAGCAGCCACCCCGGAGTCGGCCACCGGCGCGAACGGCAAGGCGAAGACCGCCAAGCCCGTCCTCACCCCGGAGGAGCCCGGAAAACCGGTCACCGGGGGCACCTCGGGCGGTGACTCGCCCGCGCTGGTCGGCACCGCCGAGGGGAAGTTCGCGCCGGGCTGGACCGTGCAGGAGACGACCGAGGTGGCCGCGGGCACCGGACGCGGCCTGCTGGGCTTCAACTGCGGCGTCCCGGACACCGAGTTCTGGTTCCCGGGTGCCAGCACCGCGGCCGACCGCACGGACTACGTGCACCTGACCAACCCCGACGACTCCGCCGCGGTCGTCGACATCGAGCTGTACGGCAAGGACGGCAGCCTCAAGTCCGACGTGGGCGAGGGCATCACGGTCCCGCCGCACGGCAGCGAGCCGATCCTGCTGTCCACGCTGACCGACGGACCGCAGGCCGACCTCACCGTGCACGTGAGCGTGCGCAGCGGCCGGGTCGGCGCGGCCGTCCAGGCACTGGACGCCAAGACCGGCGGCGACTGGCTGGGCGCGTCCACCGAACCGGCGGGCAGCCTGGTCCTGCCGGGCATCCCCAAGGACGCCACCTCCGTACGCCTGATCGCCTTCACGCCCAGCGAGAGCGACGCCGACCTGAAGGTGCGGCTCGCCTCCCCGAACGGCCTGATCACCCCGGCCGGCAACGAGACGCTGCACATCAAGGCGGGCATGACGGCCGCCGTCGACCTGGGCGACCTCACGCGCGGCGAGGCGGGTTCCCTGGTGCTCACACCGACCGACACCTCGGTGCCGTTCGTGGCCGCCCTGGAGGTCGTACGCGGCAACGGCGCCAAGCAGGAGACCGCGTTCATCCCGGCCACGGGCCCGGTCTCCGCGCGTGCGACGGCTGTCGCCAACACCGCCAAGGGCACCACGCTCTCGCTGACCGCCCCGGGCAGCGCCGCCCAGGTCAAGGTCACGGCGTCCGCGGGCAGCGAGGGCGGCACGGCGGCGACGAAGACGTACACGATCAAGGGTGGCACCACCCAGGACGTCGAACTCCCCGTCCCGGCCGGCCTGAAGGGCACGTACGCCCTGACGGTCGAGCGGGTCTCCGGGGGAGCCGTCTACGGCTCCCGGACCCTCGCGGCTCCGGCGAACGGCATCCCGGCGTTCACGGTCCAGACGCTTCCTGACGACCGGGGGACGGTGTCGGTGCCGGACGCGGAACAGGATCTGTCGGTCCTGCAGAAGTGATCGACGGACAGAGGAGATCGCCCCGGGAGGCGATCTCCGGTGTCGGTTTCGGTCCTCGTCAGTCCTCGCCGTACCGCGGATCCACGGTGTCCGGGGTGAGCCCCAGCAGCTCGGCGACCTGCTCGACCACCACTTCGTGGACAAGGGCCGCGCGTTCGTCGCGGCCCTTGGTCCGGATCTCGACCGGGCGGCGATAGATCACCACGCGCGCGGGGTGACCCTCGCGGGCGGCGATCGTGCCCCCCAGAGGGACTGCTTCGTCGGCCCACGCCTCGGGCGGACCTTCGAGCCGCGGCACATCGAGGACGAGGAAGTCGATGTCCGCGAGCTGCGGCCACCGCCGCTCCAGCCGCTCCACGGAGTCCTGCACCAGATCCGCGAACGCCTCGGCGCGGCTCGCGGAGAGCGGAACCTGCGGCGGCGCCACGGGGCCGCGCATGCCACGGCCGTGGCGATCACGGCGGCGGGGCCCGGGGCCTGCGGCGCGGGGCGGTACGGGGTTGTCCATCACTGACGAAGCGTAGTCCCCGCGACCGCCGCGCGGGTGCCGGGCACGCTGCACCGATCGGCACTGACCGGGGCCGGACGGCCTGCCGACGACATGTCGCGGGATGACCATTCCAGCCAAGGTTGGGCTCGATTTCGTATGCCTCCTGGACCGTCGATCTCATGGCAATTGGCGCGGTTTATGCCAAGTAGTGATCGGATTCAGGGTGGTTCGGTAGCTCGTGAACCCGTGTTGCCCCAGGTCAAAGAGGTGTCCCAGATGGTCCGTGTGGGCGGTTTCACACCACGACACGGTGGAGTGACCCGGTGGGGAGTCGTCGCGGCCCGCTCAGGAGTGCGGTACCGTCCAACGTCGTGAGCCCTGTACGTCGCTGTTCGCGCACCGCTTGCGGCCGTCCCGCCGTCGCGACGCTGACGTACGTCTACGCCGACTCGACCGCGGTCCTCGGCCCCCTCGCCACCTACGCCGAACCCCACTGCTACGACCTGTGCGCCGAGCACTCCGAGCGCCTCACCGCGCCGCGTGGCTGGGAGGTCGTCCGGCTTCTCGACTCCTCCGCCCCCGCGCGGCCCAGCGGAGACGATCTGGAAGCGCTTGCCAACGCGGTCCGTGAAGCGGCCCGTCCGCCGGAGCGGGCGGCCGAGGCCGGCGGGGCCCGCATGGCGGACCCGCGCGAGGTCGCGCGACGCGGACATCTGCGGGTGCTGCGCTCCCCGGACAACTGAGCTCGCGGCCAAGGGCTTTCGGGTTCACGCGCGCTTCGCACTTCCGTACGGCGACTTCATTGAGTGGGTCACGCCCGCATTGACGCGAGGTCGTTGCGGACCTGACCAACCCAGTCACCCCGAGCAACCGCTTTCCGCGTCGCGGAATCCAGGGGCACCCGCGTACGTAACGGAACCGGAACCCGTCGCCGGGTCGCTCGGCCTCCTGCCCGCCGCTCTGGTCGCCTGCCTCGCGGGCGGCATAACGGTGGGCCAGACTCTCTCCAGCGCCGCCCAAAGGGGCCGTGCCCGGCCTCTGCCCCGTCCTGTGGGTTGTCGCCAACGTCCTGTGGACGTACCGGATGCCCGTCCGCACCCGGCACTTCGACATCCTGCACCGCTGCTCGGGCGTGCCCGCCGCGCTCGGCTCGAACCGGTGCGCGCGGCGGTCGTGGCCCTCGTCGCCAACACGGCGCCCGCAGCCTTCGGGGCGATGGGCACACCGGTCATGACACCCGCTCAAGTCACCGGCCCGCCGCACTCGTCGTACCCCTCGTGCTCGTCTGGCTCGTCGGTGGGCGACGTGGCCGGCGCGAGACTTTGGGTCCCCGCCCTCGCCCGCGGATTCGCCTTCGCCGTCGAGCAGTTCGCCGCCTCCCACCACATGCCCGCACAACCCGCCGACATCGGCGGGGCGTTGGCGGCGCGGGCGCCCTGATGCCCGTACCGCACGCACGAAGGCCTGCGCGCCTGCGCCCCGTACGCCCTGACCGCCAAGCGCGCGTGGCGGTCAGGAAATGGGCGGCCACTGTGCGCGACCTGCGGTTCGCACCACTCACCTGACCTCCGCGCCTGCCCTGAACCTCGCAGGGCAGGCAGTCACCATCGGTCACTCCGTGAGATGACGGCGGCGCGGCAGTCCGGGCTGTCTCCGGAACTGCCCGCCGCCGCGAACAGCTCGGGCGGTGCCCGGGGAAGACGATCTCGCCGCAGCCCCAGACCATCGCGTGCGCGGGCGTGGGGCTCGCCGGCAATGAGGGAGACCTGCTGCGGAAGGTGCTGCCCTGGGGTGTCAGCGAGGCCGGGTAGTTTGTGGTGACCGATAGGACTCCCAGGAAGGCTGGCCGTGTCTGCAGATCTGTCGCAGCTCGTGAAGGCGTACGACGTACGCGGAGTGGTCCCGGACCAGTGGGACGAGCCGCTGGCGGAACTGTTCGGCGCTGCCTTCGTCGAGGTGACGGGGGCGGACGCGATCGTGACCGGGCACGACATGCGGCCCTCGTCGCCCGGTCTGTCGCGGGCCTTCGCGCGCGGGGCGGCGGCACGCGGCGTCGACGTGACCGAGATCGGACTGTGCTCCACGGACCAGCTCTACTACGCCTCGGGCGCGTTCGACCTGCCCGGCGCCATGTTCACCGCCTCGCACAACCCGGCCCAGTACAACGGCATCAAGATGTGCCGGGCGGGCGCCGCACCGGTCGGTCAGGACACGGGCCTGGCCGACATCCGTGAACTCATCGAATCCTGGCTGGACGCGGGCACCCCGGAGCAGAAGCCCGTGACGCCGGGAACGATCACGCAGCGTGACACGTTGGAGGACTACGCGGCGCACCTCCGCTCACTCGTCGACCTGGCCTCCATCCGCCCCCTGAAGGTCGTCGTCGACGCGGGCAACGGCATGGGCGGTCACACGGTCCCGACGGTCTTCGCCGGCCTGCCCCTCACCCTCGTCCCCATGTACTTCGAGCTGGACGGCACGTTTCCGAACCACGAGGCCAACCCGCTCGACCCGGCCAACCTCGTGGACCTCCAGAAGCGTGCCCGCGAAGAGAACGCCGACCTCGGCATCGCCTTCGACGGCGACGCGGACCGCTGTTTCGTGGTCGACGAGCACGGCGACCCGGTCTCGCCGTCGGCGATCACGGCCCTGGTGGCCTCCCGCGAGCTGGCCCGCAACGGCGGCTCCGGGACGGTCATCCACAACCTGATCACGTCATGGTCGGTCCCGGAGGTCGTCCGCGAACAGGGCGGCACACCGGTACGCACGCGCGTGGGCCACTCCTTCATCAAGGCGGAGATGGCACGCACGGGCGCGATCTTCGGCGGCGAACACTCCGCGCACTACTACTTCAAGGACTTCTGGAACGCGGACACGGGCATGCTGGCCGCCCTGCACGTACTCGCCGCGCTCGGCGGCCAGGACGGCCCCCTGTCGGCCCTGGTGGCCCAGTACGACCGTTACGCGGGCTCCGGCGAGATCAACTCCACGGTGGCCGACCAGACGGCCCGCCTGGCCGCGATCAAGTCGGCGTACCAGGGCCAGGAGGGCGTCGAACTCGACGAACTGGACGGCCTGACGGTCGCGGCAACGGACTGGTGGTTCAACGTCCGCCCGTCCAACACGGAACCCCTGCTGCGCCTGAACGCGGAGGCGCGGGACGAGGGGACGATGGCGAAGGTACGGGACGAGGTACTGGCAATCATCCGAGCCTGACCCTGCCGGGCTGCACGGCCCCCGGTGCCCGCACGGCCTCTTCAGCCCAGGCCCAGGCACCTCAGCAGCTTTCCCACCCACCGGCCCCCGCCGCTGCAGCCCAGGCGGTACCCCTCAAGCGACACAGGCATTTCCGGTACGGGCCGGGCACCTCCAATCGCCGGCCGGCACTCTCAGCCTGTCCGGCGTTTGAGGACGAGGCCCGTTCAGGCCGTAGCGGGGGTCTGGGGGCGCAGCCCCCAGGTACGGGATGGGACGGGTAGGGGCGGCGGG